>JABDKH010000304.1 GCA_013002345.1 Rhodothermales bacterium | reverse complement strand
CAGCGGGAAGCCTCGCATGAAGAACGCTATTCCGTTGAGCAAGAGGAGACGCTTGATGGCGAGTTCGGCCTGATCTGTGTCCTTCTCGATCACGGCCCTCTGAAGGCCGGCGAGGGCTGCTGCGGTTCCGGATATTGGCGCCTCGATTGCGTGCGCGTCCGCTACGAACCGGTACCCGGCCGAATAGGAGCCTGCCAGTTGTCCGGAATAGAATTCGGTACAAAACCGTCTCGTATCGTTCCCGTTCTGTCCCACGGCCGCAGCTTGCTCGTCGGATATGCTCCACGCGACCGCGTCGTGGGAGCGAATGTAGTTCGCACGGGTCGTGTCGGGCGGGATGTTCGGCTCTGCAGTGAGTGTTGATCTGAGCAGGTGAACATTCTCGCAGGCCATCGCATGCCACAGGTGACTCATCAACGTGTCATCCGGAGTGATGTCCGCTGCTGTGCCCTCGAATTGCACGCCGGTGAAGCGACCCGTGCTGTTCGGCACGTCGATCATGTCCGTGTTGAACGCCACCGCCGGGGCGAACACGTGCATCAGGGCCCGATACGCTGCAACGAGCAGAACCGCCTCCGGCTGATTGGGGGAATCTGTGCCCAGGAGCTTCCAGATGAACGGCACGGCATTCAGGCGAAGGACGTCGGCGCCCAGATTTGCGAGGGCAACCATCTCCCCCCACATCGCCTCGAAGACGTTTGGATTCGCGTAGTTGAGGTCCCACTGAAAATCGTGGAAAGTGGTCCAGACCCACTTCTCTGCCATGGGCATCCAGGACAACCTCCCGTGTGCGATCCCGGGGGGCGCCGACGGCAGCGTTTGCTCGTACGCTTCAGGCACGGAGCCATCTTCGAACATGAAATAGTAAGCCTGATACTTCGGGCTTCCTTTCGCTGCTTTTCGTGCCCACTTGTGCTCACACGACGTATGGTTCATCACCAGATCGAGAGCAACACTGATTCCGTTGCGATGTAGTTCATGCACGAGGGTCCGGAGTTGCTTGACCGTGCCCAGTGACGGCTTCACCTTTCGGTAGTCCGACACGGCGAAGCCGCCGTCGTCGCTACCGTTGCGTGTCTTCATCAATGGCATGAGGTGCAGATACGAGAGGCCCAGTTCGCCCAGGTAGTCGACGCGTTTGCGGAGCCGGTTGAGATCGCCCGCGAACATGTCGACATACATCTTCATGCCGATCGTGCCTTCGTCCTGGAACCACGGGGGCGACGCATCTCTCTGCTCGTCGCGCTCGATCAGGCGGGCATCTCGCGACGAGAGCCCCTGGGCCAGGATGCGAAAGAGCCTCCAGACTCGCTTTTCGATCCCGGAATGATCACCATAGACCGCGTGATAGGGAACCCAGAATTCCTCGAAGTGACGGGTGAGGCGTCGCTCGAGCATGGGGTGATCTTCCAGAACGGCTGGAAACTCGTCGCGTAAACGCGCGACCGCGGCATCACGGATGCGTAATCCGCTCTCTTCGTTCTCTGGCATGCAGGTTGAATCTAGACGTTCAGTTCGGCGAGCTCCGACGGTGCGAGGACGGGCATCGCGCCGCGTCTGGCTGCGACGAGTGCTGCATAGCGATTGGCAAACTGAAGCATAGTTTCGATATCCGATCCTCGTACAAGCTGGTGAGTGAGCGCAGCGACGAATGCATCGCCGGCACCAACGGGATCACCGTTTGAGGTATCTGCCCCAACTCCTGCAACGTCTACATTTGACGATTTTGTGGTCATCGAGGCTCCTCTCTCGCCGCGGGTCACGCACACGGCTTCAACACCGATGTCGTTGATCAGCCAATCGACCAGGTTCGTGCGGCCCATCAGGCTGGAGACGTGTTGAAGCTCCGATTCGCCCATCTTGACGACATTCGAGAGGCGTACGGAGGCGTCGAGAACATCCGCACTTACGAACGGCGGACGAAGATTGACGTCGAATACGATCTGGGCCTGCCCGCGGGCGTCTGCCAGCAGCGTATGGATGGATTGGCGGGCGACATCGTGCCGTTGCGCGAGTGAAACGAAGCACACGGCATCCGCCGTTGTGACCCGTTCGCGTGCGTCATCCGTGGCCGCGAGGTAATCCCACGCCACATCCGTGACGACCGTGTAGCATGGATCTTCGTGCTGGAACTCGACCTTGACGGTGCCGGTCGGCTTCGTGCGGTCGCGCTGGACGAATGACGTATTCACACCGTGCTCGCGCAGGTATGCGACGAGCTGTTCACCGGACTCGTCCTCGCCGATGCGCGTAATGATGCTGCTGTCGTTCCCGAGTCTTGCCGCGTGGAAGGCAACGTTCGTGGGTGCTCCGCCCGGGTGGCGCTCGTCCGGGTACACATCCCAGAGGGACTCGCCGACGGTGACGATCGAGGTGGTCATGCGATCACTGTTTGGTTCACCATCTTCTACCACCAAGTGACGACGAAGATCGCAATGACGACAATCATTGCGGCGGATTGGTACCGGTAGTTCTGGTACCATTTCAATCCCGCGAGGGCGGCCCGCTCTTCGCGGAACACGGCCGGCGACCAGATCAGGGTCCGCACCACCTCCTCGTCCGGTTTCTCGGTGGAGAGGCTGACAATGACGAGCGCGATAATCGAAATGGCCAGCAGGACGGGGGCGAGGTACAGAAAGTGAATCACAGGAACGCCGGCGGCGACCAGGTCGAGTTGATCGGGTGACAGCGCGTGCGTCTGCACAATGATTATGTCCTTCAGTGCGAGGATGAAGAAAATGGCGGCAGCCACGTGTCCGGCGATCAGCGCCGCGAGCGCGCCATTTCCGTTAGCCCGCTTCCAGAACACGCCCAGGAAGAAGCAAGCCACGATGGGTGGCGCGAGGTACGAGAGCATCTGCTGCAGGTACGTCCAGATGTTCGGAAACTTGATGATCTGGGGCGCCCAGAGGATGGCAAGTGCCATAAATGCGAACGTAACGATCCGGCCGACGATCACAAGCGCATGATTCGGCGTGTCCGGTCTGAGCTTCTTGATGAAATCCATGGTCACCAGCGTCGACGCAGAATTGAGCGTCGAGTCGACGCTCGACATGATGGCAGCGACCAGCGCGGTGATAATCAGTCCGCGCAGGCCGACCGGAAGCAGATCAAACATCATCGTCGGAAAAATCAGATCCGGATTGTCTGCAAGCACGGGATGCGTCGCAGCAGGGTACAACAGGCGGCCGAAGATGCCGGGCAGGACCATGATGAAAATGATGGGCAGCTTCAGGAGTCCGGCAAAGAGTGCACCCCAGCGACCGTGGTTCAGATCCTTCGCGCCGAGCGTTCTCTGGACCATAAACTGGTTGGTCCCCCAGAAGTAGAACCCGAGCAGGAAGACGCCGGTGATGAGTCCAGGCCAGGGCATGACGGGATCGGATGCGGGTCGGATGATGCTCAGGTCGTCGGCCGGAATGACGGCCTTGATGGCTTCCCATGAGCCTCCGACCGCGTTGAAGGACAGCCAGGCGACGAGCGATGCCCCGACTATGAGCAGCACAGCCTGCACCGCGTCGGTGTACACGACCGCCTTCAACCCGCCGGCGATCGTGTAGATGCCGGCCAGTATGCCGAGCGCCACGACCGACTGCCACATCGGAATCTGTGGATATATGATCTGGATGACTAGCGCGCCGGCATACAGCGCAGCAGCAGTGTCGATCACGATATTCATGATCACAAGCAGCGCGGAGAAATAGTATCTGGAGCGTTCATCGAATCGACGCTCGAGAAACTCCGGCATCGTGAACACGCGCGTCTTCAGATAGAACGGCAGGAAGAAGACGAGAAAGACCACGAGTACGAGTGCGGCCATCCACTCGTAGTTGTACACCGAGACGCCCGAACTAAACGCGGCCGACGAGAGACCCACCAGCGTGCTCGACGACACGTTGGACGCGAAGAGTGAGAAGCCGATCAGCCACCAGGTAAGAGAACGGCCGGCAAGGAAGTAGTCTGCCGTTGTCTCGGTTCGCCGGGCGAAATAGAACCCCATCACGACGATGAAGATCACGTAGATCAGGACCAT
>JABDKH010000303.1 GCA_013002345.1 Rhodothermales bacterium | reverse complement strand
CGGCTTGTCATGAACCCTTGCAAGTGATGGCCCGGAATGAGTTCATGATGGACGACGGCACGAGAGAAGTGAATATTGTTACCGCGCATCGACATCAGCTTGTCGGCATGAGCCATTTCGCTCGTCGGATACGACACTTGCACGACTTCTCCACCGAGAAAGAAGGGTGCCACCTTCTGTCGCTCGGGTGAAAGCATCGTCATCCGCCAGACCTCCTCTGCGAGGGGCGGTATGGTCAGAAGATCGTTCTTCCGAAGGAAGTCGACAGCTTCGTGCGCCAACTGCCGAACGAGTTCGGGCTGAGCGCCCGGTGCCACATGCAGTGTTTTGACGTGCTCGAGCGCCGCTTTCCAATCATCACCGTAACCCAGCTCGGCTGAGGCCGCGCGCATTTCTCGTTCACACCACGCATATTCGAGATCGGCAATCTCTACTAACTCCGCGGCCCTATATGGTATCATCTCATGTTGGAGGTCGGCCCCGAGCCCATCCGCACCGATCGGGTCGCCAACGATGGGCGGATCCTCATCCTCGGTGAATCCGACCACTTCTCTTCTGAGGAAGTCGGCATACTCGCGAATCGATTCCGTAGCCTGCCGGGCGGGCTGCTTCGTCCACCATGTGAAGGTGGGGTCGAACTCCGCGTAGTGTTCGTACCAGTTCTCCAACTCTTCGACAAGCTGCTCCAGCCAGTTCGCGGTTCGCAGCGCGACGATCCGTGAGGGCATCCCAGCCGCCGATGGATCGGACAGCCGAGTTCTCATTTGCTCGATCGCTGCGGGAATTCCGGCAAGCTGAGTCGCTGCGCCGCCGGCATCAACACTCACAAAACGATGTCGGGCCTCCTGCAGTTCTATCACGCTGTCGGCGAAAGGAACCAGGTCGTCCATATCCTTGCGCAGAGTCATCTCTCGGAGAAGCAACTGGAGTTCGTAGCGAATGCGGTTCTTTAGCAGAGTCGCGTCGATACGTCCCTCGGTACTGAGCCCTTCGTAGTCCAGTGACTGGAGGTCGTGCTGCCATTGCTCGTAGAATGACCTCATTCGCTCGCGCCGAGCCGAAGAAAAAGCGACATTCCAGCGTCGAAGGAGTGCATCTCTGTCCGTGCTGTACACTTCCACCAGATCGCGGAGTTCGCTCGTCGAATGAGTTTGATAAGTCGCCGTTTTCTGCGATGCGGCCGGTGTGGGCAGCAATACGAAGCTGCCTGCCAGGGCGAGAATTCCTAGCCGGAGGGGAGAATCCTGGAATCTTTTCACGCGAGTACGGAGGCGCATGGATTCATCTTAAAGATGAAGAGGAACGTCGATTTTCCAAGGTACCTGATGCGAATCATTCGTGCTTCTCACGATCCTTGCGGCGGATCTTTCGTTCAACGTCTCGACGCCCACCAAAACACGATCGATGACCACATGAATCAGTTCGGTGAAGATCGCCAGGCTCACTGGGATGCCGTCTATGAACCGGGTGATGTCGAACACCTGGGATGGTATGAGGACTCTCCGGAGCAGTCCATCGAAATGATAAAGTGGACCAGGGCTCCCCGGGATGCCCTCATCCTCGATGTCGGGTCTGGCGCGTCCACTCTTATTCCGAATCTTCTGAGCCTCGGGTACGAGGAGATCGTAGCGACTGACGTGAGCGCGAGGGCGCTGGCAGAAGCGCGTGGCAGGATGCCCGCCGCCGATTCAGAACGTGTGACGTGGGTCGTCGACGATGTGCTCAGACCCGATTCGCTGGCGAGGTTGGCACGACGAGTACATGTCTGGCACGATCGTGCCATGTTCCATTTCTTGATTGATGACCGTGAGCGAGATCTGTATCTCGACACGTTACACAGGCTCGTGCGTCCTGGTGGCCACGTCATCATTGCGGCGTTCTCCCTCGACGGGGTCGATCGTTGCAGCGGTCTTCCCGTACGGCGCTACAGTGAGGTGTTGATTGGTGACGCTCTGGGCCCGGAGTATCGTCTGGTACATTCGTTCGGCTACAAGTATCGGACGCCCTCGGGCGAGCAGCGTCCATACGTGTATACGCTCTTCTGTCGAGATGCTGGGTAGACAACTGACCGGTAACAACACCGCGGTCGCA
>JABDKH010000302.1 GCA_013002345.1 Rhodothermales bacterium | reverse complement strand
CTCAAGTCCACGTGACGTGACCTCTTTGTGGAACGCGGTAATCTCTGACGGCTGCTCGACGGTCACCGAATCCCAAACGTGACACGTCGTGCAGTCTGAGGCTCGCTCGAACTCCGCCGTCTCGATTACGCCCTCAGGTTTCAGATGACACAGGAAGCACGTGGTCTCCGTAACCCGAATGTGGTCACCCTGAACGATCTGGGAGTGACAACTGGTGCATCGGAGTTCCTTGCCGCGCCGGAGGTCTCCAAGGTGAGGCTCATGATCAAACGCGACACCTCGAAATCCAACCGTACCCGAAAGGAGTCGTGTCTCATGACACCCGCTCTGCAGACATGAAGCGTCGTCGATCTCGGCCCACGGCTTGCGGCGCGTGTAGGAGCTACCGAGATAGTTCACCACTTGCACAAGGCCTTCAACCTTCCCGCGAATCGTCCCGGCAATGCCAGGGGGGAAATGGCACGTGACGCAGGACACCTCTTCGTGCGCCGGAGCCGCTATCCAGCTCTCGTAATACGGCTCCATGTAATGACATGTGGGACAGAATGTTGGCCTTGACGTGTACTCCGCCGACAGGCCGACAAAAAGGATTGCCAGAACACCGATGACGGACGATCGGATCGCAAGTTTGCGCTTGCTGCCCGGGCTCTTGAGCCAACCGGAAATCTTCCCTGCGAATGTTCGAAGTCGCTTCATATCTGTAGTTGCGGCTCTCAAGGAATCGGCAACATCCGCGCCGCCCCAAATTGCCTCGCGATTACCCCGCGACTATAATACCGCCACGGGCTAACCCAAACGCCGTAACCGTCGAAAAGACCCGCGCCGGCTCATGTTTTCACGCGCGGTCCGCATTGTGTTTCAGGCTCCGGATCAGTCAATCTTCCCCTTCGGCGCTCTCCTTTTCTTCCGCCTCGCGCCGCATTCTCTCTAATTCGAGCGGGTGTTCATGCTCCATCTCCTCTTCCGTGATTCTGCCCGTAAGCCAGGTGAAGTTCATGGGGTAGGCATCGGGGTTGAATATCACGTAGTAGAGGTGCCAGACCACAATCGCCAGAAATGCCAGCCAGGCTTCGTAGTAATGAATGGTCTCATTCACGTCCACGAACAGTTTCGAGAATTGACCCATGAACTGGTTTTCAAACCAGAGCACGATGCCGGTTACGGTCATAACGATGGTGCCCCAGATCAGCGCCCAGTATTCCGACTTCTCGACGTAGTTGAAACGGTCGAAACGGGGTCGGCTCTTTGATGCTCCGACGTAGTACCGCATCATCTGAATGATGTCCCGAAAATCCTGGCCCCGGAACATGATGTCCCGCACGAACTGCCTGCCCCGTACCGTAAAGATGATGTAGTAGAGATGGTAGAAGGAGTCGCCGACCATTATGACGGCTGCTCCCCGATGAAGAATCCCGCGAAGGTCAAAAACGCCAACTCCGAAATTCTCACGGAGGAAGATGACCCACCAGGCATCAGGAAACTTGAGCATGAACCCGGTGATTGTCAGAAGAATGAAGCTACCGGCCAGAAGCGCATGTTGGACCCGCTCGTTCACTGTCATGCGCACGTACAGACCCCGCTTCCCGTCAAGACCGGACATTCCACGCTGCGGCGGATTCAGACGCTCGTGGTAATGATTGACCATCTTGCGACCCCAGTCCATCGCATTGTGGACACTCATCGCACCGATCGTTCCCACAATCACGAGGAGATAGATCGTCGAAATCCAGTAGAGCAGCGAATCGCCGCCGGGCGTACGAACGACATGGACCGAGCCCCGCGCAAAGTTCGCGGTGGCTCCCGGATGGCATTCCCCGCACGTCACTTCGAGATTCGCCGGAAATACCCGCGATCGTTCATCTGACGACGGCAGGATATCGTGGATGCCGTGGCAGCTCGCGCAGTTGGCTGCTTCGTCGGAGCCGAATCGGGTCGCAAGGCCGTGATAGCTGTCTCCAAACGACTTCGGTCGGTCCGACGGAAATCCATACTTCGTGGACAGCTTGTAGGAGTCGTGACACGGTCGACAGACCTGCTCCGAGACGTTCAGCGCTGCTACCGGTGAAGCCGCACTCGTGTGTTCGATGATCGCGTGTTCGGCGTGGCACGTCGTACACGTCGGCGAGTCCGAGTTGCCGTCTGCAAGCGCAATCCCGTGGATGCTGCCTGCAAAGACCGTCTCGATCTCGTCGTGGCAATCTCCACAGGTCGCCGCGATGTTGAATTTGTTGATCTTTGAGTAGGGGTTACTTGCCTTCACGGCCTGGTGACCGCCGTGGCAGTCGCTGCAGATGGCCGCTTCCGCATTCCCCGATGCGGACGCCAATCCATGAACGCTGTTGTCATAGCTCGCAACAAAACCGATAGTGTGCGTCATCCGAGCTGTGACTTCTTCCGTGTTCAGATGACAGCTCTCACACACTTCTACCTCGTGCTGACGACTGACCGGGGATTCGCTGTCTGTGATCTGATGGATGTCGTGCTCGCCGTGACAGTCGGTACACGTTGGGGCGCCTTCGAAACCCGACTGGAGCGCACTTCCATGCTCGGACGCCATATAC
>JABDKH010000301.1 GCA_013002345.1 Rhodothermales bacterium | reverse complement strand
GTTCATGACCCTCGCGGCGGAAGCGGAACGACCGGCGCTTCTGGTGCTCCTGTTCATCAAACGGGCCATGTTACTGCTCTCCAGGTGGCCGGGAACGTACTAAAGAAATAAGAAAACGGCATCAGCGGCGACTGTGTCAAGCAGGAGAGCCCGTCTCAGTCCGCTTTCACTGGTTAGGTACCCAGGGATGGCATCCTCATCCAGCAGGGGGCGCGTCGTGTCTGTGTTGTCAGGCGCCTATCGCCTGAAGCGCGATTATTCCCAGGACGGTAGAGGGAAGACGCAACGGTATCGGATAGAATCCCAATGTCCGACCGAATCCGAAGCCTTTCGCGACGTGCGTTTCGGGGACGTGACGCTGAAGCCGAACCGTTTGAAAGAGGGCGCAGTAAGCCAAACGTCAAGGAGACGCGCTACGAAATCGGTGTCACGGCCGGCGCAATGCGAGCGCCATACCAGGCGAAGCACGTGCCGGTGGTGGCCCGGACAAGGTCTCCTGCCGGCCGGACCGTTTCGCGGGACGCGAGATCCGTCCGCCTCAGTCCTCTTTGGTGGCAATCATTCGGTACGCCACCGCCCCAAGTACTCCACCGACGATTGGAGCCAGCCAGAAGAGCCAGAGCTGAGCGACGGCCCAATCACCAACAAAGAGAGCGACTCCTGTGCTCCGTGCAGGGTTAACGGACGTGTTGGTAACCGGAATGCTGATCAAGTGAATCAGCGTTAATCCAAGTCCGATAGCTATCGGTGCAAAGCCGGCCGGAGCACGATCGTCGGTAGCTCCAAGGATGATCACGAGAAAGAACATGGTCATGACAACCTCGGTGACCAGCGCGGCGAGGAGTGAGTAGCCACCGGGTGAATGCGCTCCGTAACCATTCGAGGCAAAGCCGTTGGAGACGTCGAATCCCGCCGCACCGCTCGCGATGATATAAAGAACTCCGCCCGCGACGATGCCGCCGAGCACCTGGGCTACAATGTAGGGAGCGAGCTTGGCTGCAGGGAAGCGACCTGCGGCCCAGAGACCGACCGAGACTGCGGGGTTTATGTGGCAACCCGAGATGTGTCCTATGGCAAACGCCATGGTCAGAAGCGTCAATCCGAAAGCTAGCGAAACGCCAAGTAGGCCAATACCCACGTTCGGAAATGCAGCAGCGATCACAGCACTCCCACAGCCCCCGAGCACCAGCCAGAACGTTCCAAGAAATTCCGCGCCGTACTGCTTCATTTGTTCATCCCTCGTGTTGGTGGACGGATTCCGAGTCCGGGTTGCTCCATCGCGATCGCGCCACACAAGGTAATCGTGATTGTCATTCCATGCCAAATCAGTGCGACGACTCGGGCGTTTTCCACCGTTGCGACTGCACGGACGGCTAGAAGAGCCCTGCGATTCCTAACTGTCCGAATGCAGCCAGGATGATGCCTGCTAACAAGACGCTGCCGAAGCCGATGAGTGCCGATCGTCTAAGCGATCGGGCGTGAGTCCACCCTCGCCACCACAGAACAAAGCAGCTCAGGGCAAAGACCAGAGACCATAAGACCCACGGGAGGATCCAGACAAGATCCTTCTCACCACCGCCAAGGTCGATGTGCCCGCCGGCGATCAACCACAGAAGGAGTGGAGCAAGCGCGAGAGGCAGTATCGCTGTAGCAATGCGGATCAGGCGATTCATCATCATACTTCTTGATGACAACGGGAGGCGGGTGCAAGGAATCTCCGGCCGGCCCATCTCGTCATGACCTACACGTGCTGATCCACCAGAATAGGGTTGCCGTCGGGATCGACTGCCATGAAGCTCGCGGGCCCCGTCGTCGATTCGTCTGCCTCGCTCTCCAGCTGCACACCCTGCGCTTTCAGCTGACGCTGTAGATCACGAACGTCGGTGAAGGATTCGAGCTTGTTTGCGTTACTGTCCCATCCCGGGTTGAAGGTCATTATGTTCTTCTCGAACATGCCCTGAAACAGTCCGATTACGTGATTGCCGTTCTTGAGGATCAGCCAGTTCTGCGCGGCGTCTCCACCAAATACTTTGAATCCGAAGTTCTCGTAGAAAGATCTTGACGCTTCAATGTCCTTGACCGCCAGGCTGATCGAAAATGTACCTAGTTCCATGATGCGTTCCTCTGAAGCGTAACAGTGTCCTGGTCCGAAGGGTATCCACTAATGCCGGTCCGGCGTGCGGACGGTGTGAGGCAAAGTAGACCTGACATCCTTTCGACGCCAGTCCGGTTCACCGCAACACTGCGCCGGGTTCTTAGCACTCGCCAAATGATCCGGAGCGGTCGCGCGTGGGGCCGACGCACAGTCTGCTCAAAGCAGTCCAAGGTCGACCAGTATCGCCCGTGCGATTCCGCGTCGGGCCGCGCCCTGCTTCGCGCGCTCGATGTCTATGTTCAACGCGAAGTAGTACGTCCGGTCGTCGCGCACGACGTACCCCACATACCACCCGATGTCGGCGGGGATACCATCAGCCCAGCCCGACTTGCCGTGGAGTACATGATCCGGTCCACGGCCCTCGACCATGATCCCCTCGACCAGGTCCACCGTCCGTTCGGAAAAGGGGAGGCGCCGCTCGTGCAGCCTCTGAAGAAAGTTGACCTGCTCCGTTGCAGAGATACGAAGGTCACCGGATAGCCAGAACTGATCGATGCCGCCTCCAATATTTGCGTTGCCATACCCGGCGCGCCCGACGTGGTCTTGCATTCGAACCGCGCCAATGCGACGGGACAATTCTTGATAAACCCAGACGGTCGAGCTCTCGAAAGCGGTCGCAAGCGTGTGATCTCTGTTCCACTGCGGAATCGATCGCTCCACCCCGTCCCATTCGAACACGGTCGTGGTGTCAGCGACAACCCCGGTTTCAAGTGCGACCAGCGAGTTGAGGACCTTGAACGTCGAGGCAGGAATAAACCGTTCGCGCGCTCTATCCGGGTTGTGGACAAGGTAGCGTCGTGCGGCGGGGTCATACAGGACAAACGTGCCGGTCACGCCAGCCTCGCTGAAATACTTTTTGAAATCTGGTCGCTCGACAGATGTCGCACGGCGGGAAGTTGTACAACCGTCACCAAGGAGCGTCAGTGCGAGGAGTGAGATTGGCAGGATGGATCGCATGGAACGCAGTCGTGGTTGTGGAGGGTCTTACGGTTTGCGGACTCCCGTGGTGGCAGCGACGCGGGATGATTTTCCGAAGGAGTGAATCAGGATTCAAGTCGGGCACGTCTCGGCGGCATGGCTCCGCGCAGATGATGACGAGGACAGGCCTTCAACTATACAGCACGCAACACGGGTTTCACGCAAAACGTATTTATCTCCAGTCGATGAACAGAATTAGTTCGCCGCACATTGCCGTTTGCTCTCGAAAGGCGGCCCCGACGTCTCCCGTCAGCAATTGGCCGTGCTCTCCTGCTATTTTCGTTTGGGTCCGGGTCCACTGCTCAGCGCGTAACTTTCTTCAAGCCATTCGCTCCACAACTTCTTCGGCATGGGTTCGTCCGAGGTGAATCGAGCGGTTACCCAACCGGTCGACCCGACTTCGAACCGATGTGGATTTTGGGCTGCCAGCTTTCGCGCCTGTGGCATGGATGCTTCAAGTTTGAACATCGCCTTGAAGCCGATCCCTTTTGGACCGGGACCTATGTAGAGGAAAGTCCGCTTTCCTGTTTTGAATGAAGACTGGTTACACGATGTGCCCCTGGCTATGGCCGGAAAGGCAGCGGCCCTTTTTCGGATGGGTTCGGTTGGATCTACGTTACGTGTCATGTGGTCCTCAGAGGCGAGTTTGCGAGGATTGCGGATACCGTCGCAATAAGTCCCCGTGTCGATTGAATGCGAAATGTGAAGTAGGCCTGGCCGATCACTTTTGCTGCGCTGCGTGACGCACAGGTCTTCTGTTCGGATGTGTTTCTATGGTCAGGCCGTGACGTTCGGGCACCGACTATAACACAATTGGCCGCAAAGGTCCGGGCTGTCATTCTCAGCTTCTTCGGGCTCGTCGTTTTTTGGCAATTCCGCGGTCCGGAATATCCGCCGCATCGGGGCCGGGTACCCTTGCCCTGACATTACGTTGCACTACCAGGGCAGAAACCGATATCGGCAGACGCGTGGCTCATGAGACTCTGCCGCCATCACACGAGCTGGAGACCGAGGCTACGAATTGCATTTGCGCTACAACGGAATACCGCGTAATCTAGGGCAGTTCAGATCCACCACAAGAGTCTGCAAAATGCATCGACACACCTATTTCTCGGCGAGTTCGCTCGTATTGATCGCGCTATCGGGCGCATTATTTCTTGGCTGTGCAAAAAAGGACTCGTCGTACAACGAGACGACCACGGAAGTTAGTCCCCTTGCGGCATATGCAGGAGACTGGATGACGGAAGCCTACACGGCAGCAAGCGACGAGCCGGCAGTCGTTGTTTTGATCAAAGGAACGGATTCCGCCGAAGGCTGGACGATGAAGTTTGCAGATATGGACGAGCCGATAGGATTGCAGGTGTCAGTGGTAGGCGACAGCCTCGTTACCCGATCGGCGTCCTATCCCAGCGCGCTGCGAGAAGGGCGGACCGTTACCTCCGTCACGTCATATTTCTCTGTCAATGGTGACCAGATGTCCGGCCGTTTCCATGCAGCGTATGACGACGGGGAGACGCTCAAGGGCCGCATGGCATCGGAGCGCGTAAAGTAGCGAGTGACTACACCGCCTGGTTCGATGAAGTGGCCAACGCTTCGCTTCATCGGTGTGTCGAGCCGCTCGCCTGATTGACACGGCAATCCGTCACGGTCAGGTGTACGAACGGACATTCTAACGATCGCTAGCAGTGAGGCAGTCGTCTACGCGTACGCTCCAGCGAATGCCGCATAACGGCGGAGGCTCACGAGCGTCCGCTTACTGCGGCCGGGTGTCACCTGGAGTAGCTTCCGTTCTCGGCGACTCCGAGTAAGTTGCCTGCCGGATCCTTGAACAAGGCGAACGTGACCACGTCGGGTACGACCGTACGAGTTAAAACCACACTGCCTCCATTGGCTTCGATGCTGGCAAGTGTGTCATCGATGTCGTCTACGCCGAGGTAGAACACCTTGTCCGGCGGGTCTTCCCGTATGCCGCCACGGAGTCCGCCCGTGGATCGTGACGCGATCGTCGATGATCCGTCGATCTCCCAGCCGAAGACCTGCTCGAAGAAGGACCGAAGCCTCGCACCGTCTGGTCCGGCGATTTCGAAGTAAACAATCGGCGCACTCATATCGTGTCTCCTGGATAGTCCGTCGAAGGCTTTCAGAACGCGACCGAGCCTACTGGCTACTGCGCCCTCCTCTATTGCTCAAGACGTCGCGGGCCAGATCTGGCAATACGAGACCGAGGTCGTCCAGCCGTGTACACTATCAGCGCGCTATCGCAAAGGGACTATCAATGCTCTCTGATTTCGTAGACTCGGACGCTCGCAATGTACGGGTTGCTCTGAGCAAGCTCCTCTGCCTCCTCAAGACTCCCGGCGTTAATGATGTTGTAGCCGGTGATCGATTCCATTCCCCAGGGTAGCTCCCTGGTCCCGGCGTCGGAGATCTCTTTGCCGCCGGTGAAACCACCCTGATCAACCATCTTGTCTGCGATGGATTCGAACCACTTGCCCCACGCACCCATGATTTCAGGAGTGGGCTGCTTGAATCCAAAATGCAGGATCATAAACTTCTTCATTCGTTTCTCCTTGCTTCCTTTCTTTTCTTGCCGGCCGAAGCTGAAGATAGCGTTTTGCAGTTACTGAGCGAACGAACTCCAGGTTCGGCGATGTCCGGCTGTTTGGTGGCGGCCGCAGCTCCCGGGCTGCCAACGGGTCTTGGTCCTACTGAAGCGGCGGAACTTGATAGCCGGCTTCAATGAGGACGTCACGCCAGTTTTCGTGCTCAAGCCCGGCTGACACAAGAAGGTCACGCCAGTCTATCCTGGCCAGCTCAAGCGCCGACACGAATCTTGACGGAGTATCGGGCTCGACATGGATCGAGTCTCGCGGGTCGCACACGAGTTTGACGATGCCGAGCTGAATTCGCTCCTCGAGAACGGAGCCCGGCGGAACCAGAGGAAGCCGTGCGCCGGCCAGGCTGTCGATGGCCTCTAACGCGGAGTCCTCCGGAAGAGCTTCCCGCAACTTCGAGCGGATATAGTCGGACACACGGGTTTCCACGGTCACCTATTCTGTGCTAATGACAATTCGGTGCTCTCGCGAAGCAAGTTGCAACGCTGATTGATGGTCGGGAGAAAGCGGTCGGTTGTCAAGAGGGAATTTCCGGCGCAACTGAGTCCGTGCCATGAGAGCGCTGTCCTCGATGAGTCTTGCAACGACCGTCCGTGCTTGCCGACTCAACTTCCCGGATAAGCCCGCACCTGATGTCAGGAGCGGAGTCCTTCAAGTCTCGTGCTAAGCCTGTCGGTTCCGGTTCAGCGATCTGCGTCGCGACCGTCATCAGGGTTGCTGTATGGCTCTCGGTCGAGAGTAAGTCTACATGGATGGAAGTCTGCCGACATCTCACCCACCTGATGGTAGAATAACGCACGATCGCTCAGGGGACATGCCTACAGAACAACAGACACAGCGTAGTTTTCTTTCGATGTGACATGCATCATGCTGGAGAGGACCGACCATGAAAACCCCAGTGCTACTCTTTGCATTCGTCATTCTCTGCGGCACGGTACAGGCCGATCCGTACCTGCGAGTTCTCGACCCCGACAGGTCGTGGGACACGCGCCAGGGTACGATCGAACAGGCATTCGTTTCGGTAAGACCACTCGGGATCTACATGGAGATCGGTCTATACCTGACGTTCTCGTCCCGGGGATCCGGCCTGTCACAAAGCAAGCAGCTGGAGGTCGAGCTCATGTTCGATCTTCCGGAAGGATCGATGGTCACCGACTCCTGGCTCTGGGTGGGTGACGAAATCATGCGTGCATACATCCTCGACCAGTGGACGGCAGCCGGCATCTACGAGGGGATCGTCAATCGCAGGAGGGACCCGTCGATTTTGTTCAAGCGGGGGCCGACCCGCTACGAGCTTCGCGTCTACCCGATGCTGGGATCAGAGACACGGCAGGTGAAGATCACCTATCTGGTTCCGGCAGCGTACGCGGGGAGCGCGGCGACGGTGCCTCTGCCGGTTAATTTGCTTGATGCGTCGAAGTACCCTGTTCCGGAACTGAAGATTATCGCGTGGCCGGCCGAATTCAGCGGGAAGCCGGGCATCCTGGAGAGCCAGATCAGCGCGCCGTTTGTTCCAGACAACGACCCAGATTTTGGCCGGTATTACAGGCTTCGACTTGATCGGTCCGCGCTAGATGCCACGTCGACAGTGACCGTGTCCGTTCCGCAACCCTTTCACGATGGTGTGCAGCTGTCCGTCCTGGACAACGCCGGGGCCGGCTACTATCAACTCGTTGTGCGTCCTTCACAGCTGCTCGGTCAGACGCAGTCTCGAAGGGTGGCCGTCCTTGTGGATCATGATCGATCGAATAGCAGCCTGTCGCGGCAGGCCGTCATGAATGAGGTCAGGTCGGCGCTGCAGACCTACTTGACGGATGACGATTTCTTCAACATTATTGTCTCCCAGATTGACATACGGTCGTATTCCGACTCGTGGGTGCCGGCGGACTCAGCTTCGATCGAGACAGCCTTCGCCACGGTCGGTCCGCCTGCGGAATACAGCTCTTTGCCGTCTCTGTTGGGGTCGGGGATACACTTCGTGCAGGCAAACGGGTCGGCCGGGACGCTGATGTTGGTCTCGGCTTCGGACCAGTTTCAGGATCACGAGACAGCAAACGATCTCATCGCTGATCTTAGCCTGGGTTCGTCCAGCGGGGCTCTGCAGATTGTGGACTATCAGGATATTGGTGTAGACCAGATTCGGATCGGCGGGATCTGGTACCGCGGCAACGGCTACCTCTACACCAATCTCGCCAAGCTGACGGGCGGACAATATGAATCATTGTCTGGAGGTGGTACGAACTTTCCGTCCCTGCTACGCTCGGCCATCGTGTCGTCGGGTGAAAGTCTGACGGCAGTCGACGTGTACACCGATCTTGCCTCCGGTTTCACGTACGGACGGCATACGTCCGCCAGCGGTCTGTCGATTCATAGCACCGACAAGGCCATCACGCAGATGGGCAAGTTCGTCGGTCTGCCACCATGGGAGGTCACGTTCTCCGGCATTCATCGGGGCGCCCCGTTTTCAATCTCAGTGCCGCTTTCGGACGACGTGGTTGTTCATGCCGACAGCGTCATCGAAACGGCCTGGGTGGGCCGACAGATCGAGGCGCTGGAGTCCGGTACGCGAACGAATGATGTCATCAATGAAATAGTTGGTCTCTCAACGTCATATCGGATACTCTCGGAGTTCACCGCCTTCCTGGCGCTCGAACCCAGTGATACCACGCAAGCGTGCGCGAGCTGTCGCGACGAAACGCAACTCACGGAGATCGAATCCGAGGATCTCCCCACCGCAGACAGCCTCCTCAGCATCTATCCGAACCCGTTCTCGACGACCACCACTATCGAGATAGTCGTTCCCAGGGAGATCGAAGCGGGAACCGCAACGCTTTCCATCTACGACGTGATGGGGCGGGCGATACGACGGTTTGATATACGGTCGGGCGTGGGCACCGCGCAGAAGTTGACGTGGGACGGGACTGCGTCTGACAGCCGCAGAGTGGCCGCGGGTGTGTATTTCATCGTCTTGCGGACCGGGAAGGACACCCGTACCGCGCGTGTAGTCAGGCTGTAGGCCGACATCTTCGAGATCATGTATCTCACATCTAACGAAGTACCCCGGGCGGTGATTCGAATTGCCGAAGCCACCCAGCTTCTCAACGGTGGGATGGACAGTGAGAGTCGTCACGCTGTGGGTAGCGCCCTGCCACGTCCACTATTGGTTGGGCTAGGACCGGCAACAACTGCTGGAGATCACCTTGCCTCGTGGAGGCCCTCCGCTTTTGCCACGCGCTACCTTTGCCCTGACTCGGGATCCATCCAATCCGGGTACCGACTCTTCGCTAGGAAATTCGGGTAGTCCGCAATTGCCATGATTTCCCGAGACGCCTTTCTCTTGTCGCTTGCGGCCTCATAGAAGGCCTCAACGATTGTCGCGCCCACGGCATAGCCCACATCTCGGGGTTGATCAGGATCAGCTGGAGTACTCCAGAGCCAGTCGCCCATTTCGTGACCCAGCATATCTGCTCGAAACGCCGGCCAGAGCTCTTTCTCCCGACCAAGATAGTAGGCGCGGGCTAGATTCTTGTGTTCGCTTCCACCCGTAACCAGTTCTGCAAAGAACGTCGCTGCCCCTTCGCGAATCGAGAGCGCCAGCAGCGTACGTTCCTCACCAGAGAAGATGGCGAAGTATGCATCGCCCACCGCAGAGAGCTGCTGCATGTGAACCATCTCGTGTACCAGCGTCGCCTTCAGGTCTTCTCTTATCGACTGTGCCGTCTTCTTCTCGATCGAAATCAGTGGTCCCTCGATTGATCCAGAACCGATGCCACGATATCCTCCCACCACAAAATACGTGGGAGGAAAAACCGCATCAGGAATGGCGTCCCTAAGGTCGGCATAGACCTCTCTGTAGGAAGACTCGTGCGCTCGCAGAAGCTCCAGCGTCTCGCCGATGCGTGAATACTCCTCGGGGTGCCTGCCCATTGCGTCCAGCAGGCGATCGACGGTCAGATCGTATTTCTCGATGTACATCTTGAGTCCCGGTGAGGCGCGGTCGAGATACTGCGATTTCAACGCCTCGGCCGAATCGGCTCCAGACGCCATGTCTTCGCCAGCAGTGAGGAAGTTCTCGACGTCCTGATATACAAACTTCGCGGCAGCGGGCTCTTCGGCAACGTCGCCGGTCAGTTGTTGCTGAGGTCTTCCGGCGGCGGCACCGGCGAGGAGGAACAGAAGAACGCAACAGCTCGTCGCGCGAGCCATGGCTCGCCATTCGTTCTTTGCCCGGTGCATCATTTGAATCATCCTCCCGAGGCTCGCTTGGCCCCCGTGTTCGTATCACGGTTCTCTCCGGCTCAGCGCGGCAGGCCGCTGCTCGATGATCGCAACAACGACTCGGGTTGTCAAGGGGAATGCTTCTGGTTTGAGTTGATGTGTAGGACTTAGGACTGACAGGGTGGAAATGACGTTCGGAAAAGCGACGCGACGCGTCAAATGCACTGGCGTGCTGACCTCACGGCGGTAGCAGTGGCGCCGGCCGTCGCAGGTTCCTGAGCGCCAGTGCGAGTGGTAGCGCGCCGCCGTCGACTGGCGACCCAGAGTCGGCGGAGAGGAATCACGGCGACTGAAGGCACGCAGCTCACTCGCGACGTCGCCCACCAACTCGAGGCAGCTCTGACTGCATGACACCGCTCCATAGCTGACACTTGCGTGAGTCCACGGGCCGGACGGTACCCTCGCGTTCACCCCACCATCATTATGGCCGGGACCATCGCGCCGAGTTCCGTCGCAACGTCGCATTTATCCCAAGCACCAGAAACCCAGGAAGTATATTCGGATGGGTTGCTCCTGCAGAAAGGGCATGGTTGGTCGAATTGCGGACTCACGTCGAGAGAAAGACGCGAACCTGCCGCGCGCGCGGAGCGTCAGGGCGACCGCATGTTTAGCACGCGTCGTGAGTTACAGAAGCACTGTGTGGCATTCATATGGGTCTTGATGTGACCAAAGAAAATCTCGAAGCATCCCGCTACCGTTTCGATGAATTCCTGCTCGACGTGCCGGACCGACAGCTATGGCGCGGCGACGCACGAATTGACCTGAACGCGCGCTATCTCGACGCTCTCGTTCTGCTGGTTCGAGAGCGCGGCCAGCTCGTGCACAAGAGTCGTTTCTTTAGCGAGGTGTGGAGTGACGTCGTTGTGAGTGACAGCGCCCTTACGCAATGCATCAAGGAGATTCGCAAGCAGCTCGGGGATGATGCATCGAATCCGCGCTTCATCCAGACGGTTCCCCGTAGCGGCTACCGTTTCATCGGGGACGTGGAGCCAGTAGCACAGGACAGGCCTGGCGCACGTTCGCCCAAGCACGACAACAGTGCAGAGGCGTCTTCCGTCGGGACGGTCGCACACTCCCACAGCCGCGCAAGCAAACCGCGGATATGGCAGGATAGTTTGCGCGAATGGTTGGCAGGAACTCTCGGCGGTGCGACTGCGGGACTATTTGGAGGGCTACTCTATGGGTTTGGACTTGCCTCCGCAGATGCCGGGGTGGGGACGCTTTCAACCCTGTTCGTTCTCGTCAGTCTCAATGTACTGGTGGGGCTGACCGGAGGATTCGGCGTCGGCTTCGGCCTTGCCGGGGCAGGCGTAGCTGCGCATTTCTTGCCGAAGATGCGCGTTGTACTTCGCATCGCCGGGGCTATGTTCGGAGGGCTTTTGGTCGGCGCTTTGGCCAAGCTGCTCGGCGTGGATGCGTTCAACCTGCTGGTCGGTCACGCCCCTGCGGGCATCACAGGCGGGCCGGAGGGTGCCGCCCTTGGGGCTGGGCTTGCTCTGGGAGCGTACCTGGGAAATCGACTTGGAGAACGTGCGGGTGGAGTTGCGTGCTGGCATTCAGCGGCAGGGGCAGGGTTTGGCGGGGCCGTCGCGGGCGCCCTTATCCCGCTCGCCGGAGGCCGCCTCATGGGAGGCAGTCTCGACCTGCTGGCGAAGTCGTTCGCGGACTCGAGGCTTCAACTCGAAAGCTTCGGGCCACTCTTCGGAGAGCTTCATTTCGGCCAGGCGACGCAGGCCGTACTTGGAGGGATCGAAGGTTTGCTTTTCGGTAGCTGTGTCGTTGGTGCCCTCGCCCTGATGCGTCGCTTCGAAGATGGAAGATCGAGCCACTGGACACTATGATCCTTCCAGGTAGCACCTCTTCCTCACTGCTCCTTTTCTTGTAGCCCATTTGTCTTCACGGGAGGATCACGCTGGCCTGCCAGAGCCGCGTGGGTGGCGCGAACCATGAGCTGCAATCTCCGATTCGACCGTCGTTGCGCGGCTCAACTCTCGGCTGCTACACCCGCCGGCGAAACCTCCATCGCTGCCCGACGAAATAGCATGGCCGATCCGAGCCAGAGCGCGGCGAAGACTAACGTAATCGGCCCGGTGAAGCCCCACCCGGCTGCCAGTGCGATCACAAAGGCCAACACCTGCGCCCCCGCCGCGGAGACCATGGCGCGCGCCATTCCCTGCGGCTCAAAGCGCGCGATCAAGGCACCGATGATGCCGAC
>JABDKH010000300.1 GCA_013002345.1 Rhodothermales bacterium | reverse complement strand
GGCGTAGATTTTCTGGAGTCAGCGGCGAGCGATAGTATTTCGCCGACTCGGGGTGTGGCGCAGCCCGGTTAGCGCGTCTGCTTTGGGAGCAGAAGGCCGCAGGTTCGAATCCTGCCACCCCGACGAGAGTATGTATCGGACCTGTTAAGAACCGAGCGCCAGTAGCTCAGCTGGATAGAGCAACGGATTTCTAATCCGTAGGTCGCAGGTTCAAGTCCTGCCTGGCGTACCACCGGCCGTGGTGTCTGGCAAGAACCGGACGGTCCGCGACAACTGGTGACGTGGCCGAGTGGTTAGGCAAAGGTCTGCAAAACCTTGTACGGCGGTTCGATTCCGCCCGTCACCTCAGACCAGCCTCGTTTCTGTATAGAAGCGGGGCTTTTGTTTTGGCTGCCGGTGATAAAGACTGATGATGATTCTGGCGACAGTGAGGGCACCCGGTCTGTGTCGTCGATTATAATGATGACGTTGGAGTCACGAAAGAACCACGTCGGCTCCTACGATCAAGAAAGGTATTGAGGCAGAAGGACAAGATTGCGGGCGGAACCGACGGCGCGATTCCAGTTCACGATTCTGACACCGCATAGGGATCGCGAATCGTAAGGCGGTGCCCACAGCTAGGGAAACTCGCTGTGATGCGGCACGATCGGTGGAGTACCGTCGCGCAGCTCGAACCCGGCGGCAAGAGCAATCCCAAGATCCTGTTCTCTCACTAGCGCGGCGTACCGAGCGGCCCAAGCCGGACAGATGTAACACGCGAAGCAGACTACACTGGGCTCGATCGCGAGATCCAGAACAACCGCGCCCGCGTCCTGAAGCAGTCGCACGACATCCGGGGGATCATACGATGACTCCGGATCGCACTGTCGGCCGCCGGAGAAGTAGCGAACGACCCATACAGCGGGCGTGTCCCACACAGTGAACCGATTCGATACCGTGACATTGGGTGGAACAGGCCGGGAGCCTTCGCGGTCGAGAGTCAAGAAGAACTGCTCGCTGTACTCCACGACTTCCTCATCAGGACCGGTGTCCCATCCCGCTCCGGTCGTCACCCGCATCTCTTCTCCCGGAGCAAGGGTTGCTGGCGGCGGCCAGTCCGTGGTCTCTTGGCAATACCTTCTCACGATCGGTGCCACCGTGTCGATCGGTGCTCGACCGAATATCTCGTCCACCTGAGCGCAGCCGTACCAGAGGTACAGCGGCGACGGGGACTCGTTCGCAACCGTCAGGGTTACCTGAGAATCCTTGTGGTATGCCTGCCTGTCCGTTCGAACGGTGATGAATTCATCCTCGGGGCCTGCGAGCTGGCAGGCATACAGACCCAAGCAAATCAAGGCAAGGGAAGATGCTGGACGTCTCATGGTGCATCCACTAGGATTACGATCCCGCAAGGACAAACGATCGCGCTCCGGACACGTTGTGCGCCTCGATACGAGCCGTGTAGACGCCTGCCGCCAATCCTAAAAGGTTCACATCCACCCAGTGCCGCCCGGACCCGTAGACGCCTTCTACCGGGACGAGGACACGTCGGCCGAGCACATTCAGCACCGTGATCTGAACGTGTCCCGCCACCGGAATCTCAAACTCCAAAGTGACATGTTCCGCAGCCGGTTTTGGGTGGATCCCAAGGGCGAAGTTGTCCGGGCCGGGAGTGGCATACTGCTCTGACTGCTCGATTTCAAATTGCGATAGCGCCGGATAGAGGTAGCGTACGTGACTGGCTGCATGGTGGAGCCAGCGGATCATCTCGTACCGGTCTGGACCGCCAGGGACAAAGAGGATTGCAGCTGTGATCTCCTGATATTCGCCGGGGTCCATTCGGAAAGGTCCCGTGCTGAGCAGCAGCCGTCGATCCCCCGGTTCATTCGGGGTGCCGTCCGCATAGATGTTTTCCTCGCTCCAATACTCCGGCGGATCCGTTGGGAAGATGAAGTTGGCCGCTTCTGTGTGAAAAGGGCAGCCCCGATTTATAGTCCATCCAGAGCACATCGGTGTGCCGTCTCGATAACGAGCCTGCAGGTAGTAGTAGAACTCGTAAGCGTACTTGGGCAGACCCTGAACGGAAGCATTCCTCTCGAAAGAGAACACTTTCTTGAGGCCCAGCCGTTCTCCCAACTCGTCCGTTTCTCCATCACGGTCATTGTCCACGCCGTCGCCGTCAACCGTGGGACCGTCGATCAACCGGATGCCCAGTGCGGGCGGACGGCTTCCATAGCCAAACGGGCCCTCGTCCACGTTGTCGCCATTGTAGGTGAAGGCCAGTCCACGCGTCGAGTCAGAGCCGATGTAGTCGTCGTCGGGATTCCCAAGATCGGTTTCGGCAAAGATTCCGAAGAAGGCATCTTCCAGCGGCTGTGATCCCCGGTACACCAGCTCAAACCGGTACAGCGTCGCGTACGGTACCCACCAGACATCGGAGCTTCCGGATACGAAGGCGGTCACACGCACTTCCATACCAACTGGTTCGGTGCCGGTGGACAGGTGCCGGTTTCCCGCATCGTTCAGAATCCACCAGAGGGTCTGATCGCCGTGGACGTGCGGCCTGTCGCCACCGATCAGATCGTAGTTGTGCGGGTCCCCGTCACCGTCGTGGACGGGCGCACCAAGGTGCCACGGCCAGTCCAGCATATCCGGCGTCGCGATCCCTGTATCGTCATACTGGCGGATGTCGTCGTCGGAGACATTGAAGATGCGATCGTACGGCGTGCAGTCGGCGGCGGGCTGGCCTTCGATGTCGAGCGGGCCCGGCCACAGCTCGAAATCCGAGTACAGGCCCGCACTCATGCGCAGTTCGTTTCCGACCATCCCACCGAACCAGAGACTCACTGTATTGATCGCATTCGAGCCGCTACCCTTGGGCACTTCGTAGACCGGACTTGGCTCAGCGGGGTCGGTCCACATCAGGCTGCCGTTGTTCGTCAGAACTGCCCGAACATCGTTCGTGGATAGCTCCGATACGGCCGTGCCGGGACCGCATGGCTCCTGCGCGCTGGCGCTCGACCACGAGATCAGAAGCAAGCTCAGGCAGGCCCAGAGTCGTATGGCATATTCATGTCTCATGGGACCGGCTCGCGTGTGTACGCAACGGTGAAGCTTGCTGCGGACGGGCCCGGGAACGCGGGTAACTCGGCGGCGGCAACTCGGACAATTTGGAAGCGAACATCCGACGGAATGATGATGCGCTCAACAGATAGAAGCCGCGAGTCGTCTGAAAGGGCGGCAACGGCGGAATCGGGGTGGACGCCAACGATCTTCCAATTCTCAAGCGCATAGGCGTGAAAGAGTACGGTAGCCGTGAGGCTATCCCGCAGGGACGACAGATCATCGGTCGCCACATCCGAAGCACGGCGAATCTGAATCGTGCCACCAGTGTATCTCGCCGACCGAAAAGCAGCCTGCGCACTACCTCGGTTCTCTAGATATGCCTCAACGGTTTGGGCGCCGTCTCGATCTGGCCAGCCCGGGATCGTCGGATCATGTGTCCACGTCCACAAAATGGCTTCTGCCGGGGCAAGATCGGTTTCGCTTCTCCCCCACCCGGTGATGCATCCGAACCAGTCCTTCGTGTCGAACCGGTCAAATCGGTACGCGGCTATACAGGGATCGAAGGGCCTAATCGAAAGAGTGTCTCCTGTGATGTTCGCTGCAACAAGCGACAGCTCGATCGGCTCTCCGGCTGCATAGTCCGACTTATCCGTCCGCGCTTCGAAAATAGGTTGACCGTCCTCGCTGTCGCCGTCGAGATTTGATGACAGTTCACAGCCCGTGTAGGTCAGCGCGAACACGGCAAACACGATACAGACTCCGGTGCGACTGACTTGGTCGTTCCTCATTCCCGAACCTCAAACTCAATCCAGTCGGAGAACCTTCTGGCACTGGAGAGCGATGTCACGTGGGAACGGTAGCGTCCGAGACTCAATCTCTGCTCAACACCATTCGAGTCTCGGAACGTCTGGTCCCCTTGTATGGCACACTGGTGTCTTGCGGGACTGGTTCACATGGTCCACTGGACAGTCGCAACGTACTTACGGCGCTGGCCGTGACCACGAATGCCGTTGCGATCGGATAGCAGCGATACCCAAACGGACGAACGTGTCACCTGAGCGGTCAAGAGGATCAGCGAGGACGGGCCCCATCACGCCGTTACCGGGCCACCACTAGGCTTCTCGTTTCCACACGGTCTCCCGCCATCAGCCGGACGAAGTACACACCAGCGGGCAGCGAGGCCGCGTCCAGCGAGACTTTGTGGCTGCCGGGGCCGAAGGAGATGAGGGACACGGACCTGCCCAGCAGATCGATCACTTCGAGGGTCACTCTCTGTGGTTCCACCATGTCGACGGCAATGGTCGTCCTGTGGCCCGTAGGATTGGGATAGACTGATACACCGGACCGACGCGCTGGCAATACGGTTTCCGATCTACCGACGTTCACGATTGGTGATCCAAATGTCAGACCGCCCACGTTCGCATAGCCGAGAGCTGTGGTCGGGCCATCAAAGACATCGCGAGAGATGAGCCCGACATCGGCTGCGTAAGCCTCAGCTTCAAAAAAAGACCCATCCCAGAGCTCAATCCACAACGTCTTGATTGCTGCAATCCGCTGCCCAGCGAACGTCGTGTCGTATCGACCATCTACCACTGCGCGCTGACGCGGAACGACGTCAAGCGTGTCACCAAAATCGGCGTGGTACCAAGGCCGGGTCGAGTCAGGTTCTAGGGGATCCAGCGCAATGTCATCAAAGGAAAGAACAGCACCGACGGCATTGTAACGTAGGTAGCTACGGAACGTACGTACAAGCGTGAACGACGCATCGAAGAACTCCCGTACGCAGACGAAATACTTCCGATTATTTGCGATGGTATCTCCAACGACAGTGGCCCGCTCGTACGATGGCACCGGGAACAGAAAATCTGTAGTCGTCCAATGCCACTCGTTGCGCACTTCAAGGGGATGGTAGCGTCTGGCGTCGAGCGTGTCCGGGATCACGTCCTGTGCGGTGGCGGAGACCGCAATACCCAGAGAAAATATGAGCGCTACGGTACGCATCACTTCGCAACCACGAACGTGGTTCGTGTAACTCGCTCGCCGTTCGTTGCCTGCACTGCGTAGGCGCCGGAATGCCAGCCGGCCACATTGATCGAGGTCTGCGTCTCCGATGCAGGAATGTCGTCCTGTCCAACCATTCTGCCGACTAGATCGAAGACCTTTATTCTCGTTTGCCCTGTGAATATCGACGGGACGTGGATTGTAATTATGGACGCGGCCGGATTCGGGAATACCACCAGCGTACTTCGGCCACGCGGGTCTGTCGTAGGATCGACGCCCACGTAGAACGTGAAATCGATAGGAACGGCCACGCTAGATACGACCGGATCGTTGCTAAACACGAACGGCGTGTCCAGCACGGGCCGTGCGAAATGGTCGCTCGCCTTGCACACCAAGCACGGGTCCCACCCAATCAAGCGAACAGTTGCCGTGTCTCCGGCAGCGATGGAGATGTCAGGGAATGGGTGAGGATAGTCCAAGACGCCAAATGCGAAAGAGACATCAAATGTTGTGTCCGGGAGGACGAGGTCCAGCACCCAGCCATACGGGAATGTTATCCCAAATCGCAAGCTGTCGATGGTCAGCGACTCGTTGCCGCGATTAATGATCTCTGTGTAGTTTTCCGCACCCGGGCGGTTGCCGAACAAGACCGGACTCGGCACCACGTTAATTACTGGCTGCGCCGTGCCACAAAGCGGAAGTAGCAGGACAGCTAGCACACCGATCGTCTGTTTGCCGATCTTCTGCACGAGCATGACGTTTTCGGTTCCCGTTGTGCCACCCGATCACGCGGACATTGTACGCAGAGAGATTCCCCACGCCAAGCAGGAAATGGTTACCCTGGCCGTCAGGGGGAGTCTGCACGACTTCGTTTGGCCGACCCTGCCGCAAATTCAGATCCGGTCCCAGAAGCTCCCCTGCCTACGGGCAAGCTGTGGCGCGACGTTCTGCACATACACGCGACATTCCTGAAATTGAGCGCACACTGGACGACTGACGCGCCGCGTAGCGATTGAGTAAGTTTGATCCAGCCAAACTTCGTCATCGCCATGAATCGTATTCCCGACCCTCCCGCCTCGCACATATCCCGCCGACACTTCAACAAGATGGCAGCGGCGGCGCTGGGTCTTGGGCCTGTGTTGTGCGGCCGTGAACAACAGGCTGTATCTCCGGCGGCGGTCCATGAACGCTCCGATGAGGAGAAGCTTGGCATCGCACTCGTGGGACTCGGCCGCTACTCGACTCGCCAACTCGCACCCGCTCTCGAAGAAACCCGTTTGTGCAAGCTCGCGGGCATCGTGACCGGCACGCCCTCCAAGGCGGACCGGTGGATGCAGCAACATCCCGAACTCGAAGGCCACGTATACGACTACGAGACGTTCGACCGTATTGTCGACGACGACGCGATCGATATCGTCTATGTCGTGCTGCCGAACAGCATGCATGCGGAGTTCACCATCCGGGCGGCAGAGGCCGGTAAGCATGTGATCTGCGAGAAGCCGATGGCCGTCTCGGCAGCAGAGGCGCAAACGATGATCGACGCGTGCGAAGCCGTCGACAGAAGGCTTTACATCGGCTACCGACTGCACTTCGAGCCGCATAATCTTGAGACAATGCGGATCGGGCAGGAACGAGTCTACGGTGCGATCAAGTACGTGCAGACGGCGTTCGGCTTCCGACTCGGCAACCCGAACCAGTGGCGGCTCAAGAAGTCGCTGGCGGGCGGGGGCGCCCTGATGGACGTGGGCATCTACGCCCTGCAGGCCGCGCGGTATGTCACCGGAGAAGAGCCCGTGCAGGTGACGGCGCAGGAGTTTAAGACGGACCCCGAGAAATTCGCGGAAGTCGACGAGACCATCGCGTGGCAGATGACATTTCCGAGTGGTTGCATCGCCACGTGCGCGACGACCTACGCGGCCTACGAGGAGCGACTCTACGCGTCGGCCGAGAACGGATGGGTGGAACTGCGACCTGCCTACGGGTATGGCGGGATTAAGGGACGGACGTCGGAGGGCCCCATGAACTTTCCGCAGATCAACCAGCAGGCACGGCACATGGACGGCGTAGCCGACAGCATCATCCACGGACACGAATCGAGTGTTGATGGCTACGAGGGACTGCGCGACATGCGTGTCATCGACGCGATCTACGAGAGCGTTCGGACGGGACGCGCCGTCGCCCTTTAGTCCGGGCAGGGCGCGGAAGCCAGGCTGAGGCCAGTAGTGCACAGCGAAAGATCACCTGGTGGCCGGGCTGACTGGAGGGGCCCAACCCGGTAGCGATCCGTGAAGCGGGCTGCAGCGTCACGGCGTCAGTCATACCGAACAGAGATTCCCTCGAGGGTATTCGTAGCGCCTATCCCGCGTGTATCGTGCACCGTAGTCCTCCGGCCGTGCTACCGCCATGTTGATCCACTCTTGGAATACTGCCTGATCGCAGCTTTCACAACCCATTCACACAGAACGATTTGAACGTTTTGGTCGATTGGAGTATAATGGGTGCGTGGAGCAGTTGAACAACTTTAGTGTTATGCCCTGACTGCGTTTTAAGTTTAACCGTGTCGCAGAAACGTTCATACGGCACATCCAACCCCCTGATCGCCATGATTAATCGTCTTAGTACACTCCTGGTCGCATCTGCTTTCCTTCTGGCCGGATGCTCTGACTCTCTCGTTGACTCGCCGTCTGCGGCTGACGACAGCCTCGGCAAGCGCGACCGGGCAGCCGGTCAGCAGACGCTGACCGTTGTCGAAACCGCCCTGGCCGTTAACGCCGACTCGGGTGAGTTCTCAACACTAATTGCTGCGCTGAGCCACGCCGGCCTCGTAGAGGCACTCGACGCGTTTGAGCAGGTCACAGTATTCGCCCCGACGGACGCCGCCTTCGCTGCGATCGGTCTGAATGCCGACAACGTTGCCGCTGCTTTTCCCGAGGACGATGACGTGGCCGCGCTCACGAACATCCTCCTGTATCACCTGAAGGAGGGTCGTCAGTTCTCGCGGCCGGTCCTCAACAAGAAGCAGATTGAAATGGTCAACGGCGGCTTCACGTATCCCGATGCTTCTGGCCCGTCACTCGTGGATGCCAACGGCGGTGCTGCACCGTTCGTCGGCACTGACGTGCCCGCCAGCAACGGTGTGATTCACATCATCGGAGCCGTGCTTCTTCCATAGAGGCCTCCTGGTCGACGCCTCGCGCGTCTATACGAACAGAGAGCCCGTTCGCCGTCGAGGCGGACGGGCTTCTTTCGTGTTGAATTGTTTCAGGTGGGATAAATTCTGCCGCCTCATCAGGCAGTCGCGAGCTGATATCAGGTCGCCCCGAAACGATCAAGAACACGGTTCGATTCCTCCGCCACCTCAGAGAAAGCCCCTGCCGAAAGGTCGGGACTCTTGACCTGCTGAAAGCACGGGATGCTTGCGGGGTTGCACGGAAACGACGGTTTCGTGCCAGCAGAATCGTGCAAGTACATCGGGTCGGCGCAGGCGATCTCATGCCTGTCGGCACAATCGGGAGCACCCGGCGACGGCGGGGTATCACGATGACAAATGCACCAGTCGCGCGGGTCGCGCTCGGGCTTCGGGCCGTCGTCGACGTCACCCGGCCGCGTCGCCCTCCGGTTGCAGATCGGCGCCGGGGTCCGCATCCTCGACCCAGTATGCAAGGGTGAAGACGATCGATACAACGATGACGAACTCGATCTTCATCAGCACAAACTGCCAGACCGACTCCTCATCGCCGAAGAGGCCATATAGCC
>JABDKH010000299.1 GCA_013002345.1 Rhodothermales bacterium | reverse complement strand
GCAGGCGCTGTTCGCAACCTGGTCCATCGCGGGCTGCCGCGCCGCTAATTCGATAACCGAGAGGTCACACCGTTGCCACACTTCGTTGTTCTGCTTCGTGGAGTGAATGTCGGCAAGGGCAATCGTCTGCCCATGGCCGATTTCCGCGCCTTGCTCGAAGCACAGGGTTTCACAAATGTTCGAACAATCCTGAATAGTGGAAATGCGGTCGTCTCCAGCACACGCCGGTCCGCCGCCGGACACGCGAAACGCGTCGCTGCGACATTGCAAGACAGCCTCGGCCTCAATGTCAATGTGGTGGTCAAGTCTGCAAGCGAGTTCCGGAAGGTTGTAGCAGAAAGCGAATTCGTGCCCCCTGCGGACCATCACTCAAAGTTCTTTGTCGCCTTTGCGCAGCGAAAGTCTCAGATTCAGGCGCTTTCTACTCTGGAGTCCCTCGTCAAACCTCCGGACCGGTTTCTCCTTGGCGGCCAGGCGGCCTACATGTATTGCCCTGGCGGCATACTTGAAAGCAAAGCAGGGAGCGCGTTGCTTGGCAAGATCGGGCGAGCGGTCACATCCAGGAACTGGGCCACCGTGCTCAAACTTGAGAGGCTGCTGCATGAACGTGCGGCCTGACTCGTCGTTCAAGCTGACGTGCAACGGCATGCCGCTTAACCTCAAACGTCAGTCAAAAAAAGAGTTATTGTGATGTCAAAGAAGAAGGTAACCGTAGACGAAGCCATGGCTATTGGCGCAAACCTGGGCATTGACTAGTCACATGTCGATCTGGACGAATTCCGCCGTAGTCTCGAGGTCGAGTTCGAACATGGTTCCCAGAATCCAGAGACGAACGTCACAAACGATGATCCCGTTCTAACCGGAAAAATCGCCTGGGCTCATCTCAAAGAGCTGGCGGATAACTACACGCGTCTCGATCGAATGGAAGCAGAAGCCGAAGGCTAACAGGAGTGGGTTTGCAGCCCACCCCACGCTCACAGTTTGAACCAGTCGGGGTTGGCGTCGGCGTTTCTCGTCGACTTGCGGTTTTCTCGACCGCGCTCCGATTGAACAACCAAGTGCCGTTCGGGTAGCTCAGTGTGGCGCCAAATGGCCGTCACGGTTGACAGGAAGAATTATACTGCGGACAGTATCAAATGAAGTGGATCGTAAGAATCGCAGTGGGGTTGGCAGCGCTCCTGGTTCTGGCAGCGCTCGGGGTCGCCTTCCTCCCGGTGTCTCCTTTCGTGCCTGCCTCAAGGGATCTTGCAGACGAGACACAATTTGATTTGGAAGAGAAAGTGGGGTGGTACCGTCTTGAAGACGGATCCCTGCGCCTGTTGACGTGGGCGGACGAGCGCGGCCTCGTCCTGTATCGATTCGGGAGCAACCGCGACGATCTGGGACGAAGTGCATTCCTACCTGTTACCCCGGACCTGCTGGCCTCGGCCAGCGGTCCGAATGAGCGGCGTTTGGAGTTCGTCAGGGGCAGCAATGCCGTCATCATCAAGGCGAACCTGACGACCCCCGATGGAGTGCAATCGATGGTACCGGTGACCGGACCCTACGAGACCCGAGAGGTGCGCTTCGGGAGTGATGCAGCCCAGTTGGCTGGTCTCCTGCTCTTGCCCGCGGGAGCTGGTCCGCACCCAGCCGTCGCGTTCATCCATGGTTCCGGCACCAGCAGCAGAGATAGATTCTGGTACCTCACGCCTGCAGACTACCTGGCACGTGAAGGAATCGCCGTTCTGCTGCCGGACAAGAGGGGATCCGGTAAGTCGGGCGGAGAGTGGCACACCTCGTCGTTCGGGGAACTAGCCACAGACGCAGTAGACGCTGTCGACTTCCTGGTTGAACAGGCCAGCGTCGATCGGGTACGCGTAGGCCTTGCAGGGTTCAGTCAGGGCGGTTGGGTTGCGCCTCTGGCGGCAGCCCAGTCCGCTGAAATAGCTTTCTTGATCACGATTTCTGGAAGCGTCGCAACCCCATCCGAACAAATTACCTACGAGGTGAGTCGTGAGATCAGAAACGGCGGTGCACCCGGTCTCGTTGCCAGGACCATGGCGCCACTCTTTGCGAGAAGGGCGAAGATGCGACTCAAGTCATGGTGGAAGCTGAATGGCTCCTTCGATCCTATTCCCTACTGGCGGGACCTCGGACGACCGTCGCTGATGTTCTTCGGGGAAGCGGATCAAAACGTGGACGTCTCGCGATCACTCGGTTTGCTGGCAGACGCGGAACTCACGGCGCGAGAAGGATTTTCGACGGTGGTCTTCCCGACCCTAGGGCATGGATTGATCCGCGAGGATACAGGTTGGCTCGAGCCTGAATACCTGAGATCGATGGGCCAGTTCATTCTGAGTAAATAGGAAAGTGAGCGAGGTGAACCACTTTAAAAGAGCTTGATTCTGTCAGCCGTGCGTGCAGGTGTAATCAACATTAACCGGGCCGTACAGCGACGAGATCTGCGCCACAAAATCCTGGCGAAGCGACGGACCAGTTCGGGCGTGTAGAAATCCAACCCGTTCCGGCGGAAGCTATCCGCCGAACGCCTATGGACCTTACGATATGGCAGGCAACGTGTGGGGATACCTATTGGACGAATGGCGCGACGACTATGCCGACCGCAAGGGCTGAGGTAACGACACGCCGAGTTCTAAGGGGCGGAAGCTGAGGTGGACATCCAGTTAATCTGCGCATACGATTTCGTGACGGTCACCTTCCGGAGGGTGCGGGTCCACACGTCGGGTTCCGCTGCGTCCGTCCGGCATCGGGAGCGCCATAACAATATTGTATGTTTCCGCGCATCCGCCGAATTCGTCGCCACGTGGCATGCGACCCTCCCCGACTGCTAATACTTTATGCGCTTCTTCGAATAACAAGGGAGTCCGCGCCACAATACCTGGGGCCGTCGTGCGTTGAAGTATGTAAGATGCTTTCCACTGCATCGTTAGGAACTCTGAAACCTCTTCACTCACCCTCATCCTAAGCCGTGAAATCACTCGCGAGACCGCTCTTCCTGCTCCCAATGCTCGCTCTCCTCTGGGCCCTGCCCGCGCAGGCTCAGGATGGCCCGCCCGCCTTCGTTCGCGACGCGGTCGACGCCGTGATCACATTTCTGCAGAGCGCAGGAGACGAGGCCGTCGAGGAATTCATCGCGCAGGCCATGGTCAGCGATGAGGCCCAGGATCGAACGGCGCTCGCGAATCGCCTCCGCACGTTACGCACAGAGGTCGGATCGATGACCGACGACATTAGCGTGGAGGCTGATCCCGATGGTCTGCGTATTCTGCTATCCGACGGCCGTGCGGAGCGGCAGCTCGCGCTCGGAGTCGAGCCACAAGGCATCACGCGAATTTACCTGCTACCGCCCACCGAAGCGCTTGAACTGACACGAGAGAACCTGGCAGCCACCTTCGACCGACTTGAGGACGAGGGGATGGCCGGCGTGGTGTTCGTACGCCTTGGTGACGAGGTCGTGCTCGAACGCGCACTGGGTATGGCGGACCCCGTTCGCCGGCGTGCCAACACGCTCGAGACCGT
>JABDKH010000298.1 GCA_013002345.1 Rhodothermales bacterium | reverse complement strand
AGTAAAAGGAGTCAACCGCGGTAATGCGTGTCGTAGATCTAGCCTTCGACCCGGTAGTGCGATTTGGAACAACTCTTGCCACCGGAATCGGCCCCCGGACCAAAGGCTCCCTCCCCAAAGTTGGGCTTGCCACCCGTCTGCGCGTAGAGCTCCTTGTCGGTGATCGCGGGGCCGATGGTCAGGTAGAGCACGCCGTCCATCCCCAAGTCCGGGTAACGCTCGAGCAGGAGACGAACCAGTTCTTTGGGCGGAAGCTCGAAGTTGAAGATTTCCTGGTAATAGTTCAAGTACTCAATGGCTGAGTTGAACACCTCGCCGGGATTCATGGTCACCAGGCCATGTCCAGGGACCAATCTCTCGATGTCGTGTTCGTCCGTGACCTTTTTGATGGAGTCGATCCAGAGATCCGGGCGGTTGAGTCCGGCGGTGACGTAGTAGTGGCCGCCGTTGTAGATCTGGTCGCCGGAGATGTAGGTCTTCAATTCCGGCACGTAGTAGCCGGTTGCATGGAGCGTCTCTGCCCCGAAGAGATCGACCAGTTCGATCTTGTGGCCGTCGAAGTCGAACGCATCGCCTTCGAGATCGTTGACGGGATACAGGCTGTCGGGCATACCCGGGAAGTAGCCGTACCAGCGATAACGTCGCGGGGCGAAATCATACAGGAGATCTTCCTTGACGCGCGGGCGGGCGAAGACCTTCGCTTCGGGGAAATGCTTGAGAACCTCGACGGCCCCCCAGCAGTGATCGGGGTGCCAGTGAGACAGGAGAATGGTCGTCAAGGGCTTTCCGATCTCTTTGATGCGGTCGGCAATGGCCTTCCCGTCGACCGACAGGAGCTGGGAGTCGATGAGCAGACAGCTCTTGTCCGACTCCAGTATCGTCGAGTTGGAGAAGACCGGATTCTGTCCGTAGTAGGCTTCAAGTGCAAGGTTAGCTGACATGATGTCCTCTTGGGGTAGTGGGAAAGTCCAATCGAATTAACAGTGTTACGAGTTATGAAATGTTTTGCTCTTTCTCATTTGTCTTCCAAACGCAGCCGGAGATACGGAGAGCAGCCAATCACGTGAGCCCCGTCGGCTCTAGCGCGCCGAAGCAACGTTAAACCTCGTTCGTCAACCTGAGTGACTTCCGACACATCTAGCTTCACCGACAGAGCGGCCCGATGCAGGAAGGACTCCAGTTCCTCGACTTCGGGACCGGCGACCTCACCACACAGGCGAATCACCTTGTCCGGATCATCGGGATCGTGCTCGATTAGCAACGTCATGTTGCCCCTTTATGCAAGCATGATGCCAAATCGTGACTGAAATTGCCTAATATTCATAACCAATTGACGCCCAACGACTTGCATCGCTCGGGAAGGGCAACGATAATCTCAGCGTCTTGACTGGGAGTGATATTTCGCTGCTGGGAAGGCGAAATCTCGCGCAAGTTGTGACATTTCACCCGAAGCTGATCGCCTGACATGCTAGAAGAAACGACACTCGGTCATCCCATCTCGACAACTGATCCGCTCAGTTTTGAGGATTTGTTGATCGAGATCTTTGGGTCGTTTGTCGGCCCGAAATCTGAGGTCATCGATTCGCTGGTTGTCGATGCGCTGCGCCGTGTCACTACGTCGCTCGATCTTGATCGAAGCGTCGTGGCCCAATTCGAGACCACGAAGAGACTGACCGTCACACACTCGTGGGCAAGGCCAGGTGTGGATCCGATTCCGCTCATGGATATCGGCGATAAGTGGCCATATGTCTACGACCAGATGTGCAACGATCTACCGATCATCGTTGAATCGCTCGACGATCTTCCCGCCTCGGCAGAGCTTGACCGCAGGAACTTCCGCAAACGTGGAACCAAGTCGTTGGCCCACTTTCCCATGAACGTGGACGGTGAACAGATCGGCTACCTTGGCTTCAGCACAGTCCGTGAGATCGAGTGGGACAACGAGCGGTTGGGTCATCTTCGCCTGATGGGCGAAGTCATGGCGAATCTATTGTCGGGTCTCCGGAAAGAAGCTCGCTTGCGTGGGGCATTCAAGAAGATTCGTGAACTGAAGCAACGATTGGAGGCGGAAAACAGCGTTCTCCGAAAGACCGTCTCCGAGGGTGATGGCTCGCATTCATGGGAATTCGTCGGCGGGAGTCCGGCAATGCTGCAGGTGCTGCGCAAAATCGAGCAGGTCGCGCCGACCGATAGTTCTGTGTTGATCACGGGGGAAACTGGGGCGGGGAAGGAGTTGGTTGCTCACGCGATTCATGCGAAGAGCCATAGAGCGGACAGAAGCTTCATTAAAGTCAACTGTGCCGCCCTGCCGTCACAGCTGATCGAAAGCGAATTGTTTGGGCACGTGAAAGGTGCCTTCACCGGTGCGATTGCCAATCAAATGGGACGCTTTGAGGTGGCCGATGGGGGAACGATCTTTTTAGATGAGGTCGGAGAACTGCCGTTGGAGCTACAGCCAAAGCTGTTGCGTGTTCTGCAATCGGGCGAATTCAATCCAGTTGGCTCCTCGGAATCGCGACGCTGCGATGTCCGCGTGGTGGCGGCGACTAATCGTGACTTGCAATCTGAGATTGGGCAGCAACGATTCCGCGACGACCTTTTTTACAGGATCAGTGTTTTTCCAATCCACGTGCCGCCGCTGCGCGATCGCCGGGAGGACATTCCACTCTTGACCGCTTTCTTTTTGCAGAGACTCCGTGGGCGGATTGGGAAACGGATCGATCAGATTGCCCCGGAGACCGTCGACCAGTTGGCTGCGTATGCCTGGCCGGGGAACGTGCGGGAACTGACGAATGTTCTCGAGCGGGCAATGATTACGTCGTCGGGTTCCACCTTAAAACTGGATGGTCATTCGACATTGCTTCCAGCATCACCAATCGCTCTGAAAGACGCAGGGGAGGATGCATCCATTGGACGCACGCTGGAAGAAGTCGAGCGCGACTACATTCAGTCTGTGTGCGACACGTGTGGCTGGCGAATTCGGGGTACCGGTGGAGCGGCTGAGGTTCTCGGATTGCATCCCAGCACTCTCAGGTCGCGCATGAAAAAGCTGGGCATCCGCCGCCCGGGCGGCTGACGGCGGCGCGGGGCCGCAACTTACCACCTCTGCGGGAGAACCATGTAGAACAGTTCTGCGTTGGAAGCTGCCGTTGGAGTGGAAGTGTTCTTCAAGAAGCTGCCGTCGAGAGTTACGTTCGTGTCCGGAACATCGCCATCGCCCAGGGGATCCCTGAGGGATGGCGAGGTCCATCACTGAGTCGTCGCCGGAATCAGAATCTGGTGTTGGCCCGAACTCCAAGTACCACTGCGGTGTCTTGACTTTGAACGGCCGGTTCGACCGCCTGGAGATCGACAGTCATGTTGAACCATGGTGTGACCTGCGCGTTGTAGTAAACTTCACCGCCCTGAAGATCATCGACTGGCGTGGTAGTAAGGGCATATGCGTTTTTGAAATCGTCGTTCAGAGCACTGTAGAAGTACCCGATTCCCATTCGGTCGTTCGGGCGGCTGTCCAGCAGGCCAAATTGCTCTGCCGTAACGGCGAACGTGACCTTGTACGGGCTATTCTCCTGATCTGAGAACCCGACGTGGCCATACAGCTTTCCGTATCGCTTTGCATTACAAGGATCGGCCCAGAGTCGCTGCTCCGCCATGTAGGAAGCCATCCAAGTGCCGGAATTGGTCGTCGGAACGACACCACCCTCCGGAATGATTTCCCATCCACTCGTGTCGAAAGACGTGAAGTCGCCGGTGGCGTAAGCTCCGACCAGCCTATGATTACCGGGGAGGTCCCTGAAATCGGTAAAGATGGCGGTCGTGCCCATAAGTGACACGCCGTTCGGAAAATCCAGCCCGGCCGTCGTCGGAGAGTTCTGACTCTCGATAACCACAAAAGCGGTTTCCAGAGCTCGTTCGCCCATTTTTGCGATTCCGGCGACGTTGGAAATTTTTGGCAGACTCGGAATTATGTTCATTGGAACCATGAGTGAGGCCTGCATGAATCCGTCAATCCCCCGGCCGTAGTCGGGATATAATTTCGTCCAGAAATCGAGGGCGTTAAACCTGCCGATTTGTCCGACCCAGTCACCGCGCAGTTTGTGCGTGTAGAGCAGATTTGTGAGCCCGAATGATGCTTCCGGCAACGGGGTCAGCAGGTTGAGGTTGACGGGAGCCATCCCTGCCGCGTCATCAATTGAATTCTGTCCGATTTGCCAATCCACAGCGTGTACTATCAGAGTTCCACCTTCCCAGAGGCCAAGCTTCTTTGTGTCTGCTATCATGAACAGATCCAATTTGCCCCCATTGCGGAATCTCTGCTCCTCCCCGCCGCTGGCCACTCCCTGATAGAAGTTCGTGTAGGCCGCAGAGGTCATAATACCGTGCTCGGCGAGGCAAGGCCGCATACCGGCCCAGTCTCCGAACAGTTGAGCGCGCGTCAGGCAAGTTTCGCGCTGGCCGCATCCCGACGAACATCCGCCGCAGGCGTCGCATCCGCCGACTGAGTCACATCCGCCGCACGCGTCGCATCCGCCACATGTGTCACATCCGCTGCCAGAGTCGCAAC
>JABDKH010000297.1 GCA_013002345.1 Rhodothermales bacterium | reverse complement strand
GAAGCAGCATCGCAACCGATAAATGCCGCACCGACAAGTAGTACGGTGGCGGTGGCGAGAAGGATGTTGTTGAAGCGCATTTCGTTCTACAAAATTCGTTGACAGACGGGTGGTTACCCCGGTATCGTCAGTTGCCTGTTCCGTTTCAAATCGAGGGCCTGGCGCCGGTCTAGTTGCCGCCTTTCCTGCTCAGAACACGCACAGAAGATCTTCGGTAGGAGTACGTAAAGTCTGTTCGCGCGACGTGCGATCCTTCCGGATCCCGTACCACAATCTCGTCAAGAAGTCCGGCCTGATCATAAGCGTAGCTCTCCGTACCGCCAGCGCCGGGGCTTAGCCGGCGAAAAAACAGCGGTGGCTGTTGATCCAGAACCCGCCCCGCGGCATCGAATTTCATGCGGATTGAGTGGGGAATCATGGTCTGATCTACGGATACAATCCGGCCGTCTTCATCACGTCCAAAGCTATAGGAGTCGAACGCCTTCGTGATCGAGATCACCCGGCCTTCATCATCGTACGTCCACGTCAGAGTCGTGTAGTATTCACGTTCCTCTGCCGAGTGAGACTGATGCTGAATCAGTCGCCCGCGATCATCGAAGAACGACCGCCCCACGACCACCTCTCCCTTCTTCTCGATCACCGCGCCGTCTTGCAACACGATTTCGTGTTGTTCAACATCATTCGTGGCCAGATTTCGAATCTCGATTCCGCTCGCGTTCCCTTCGATGTCGCGCTCGATCGTTACGGACTTCCCGGACCAGCCGAATTCGACAATCCGGGCAGACCGATCCAGTCTCAGATAGTCCTCGTCACACGCCTGGAGCTTCTGATTCACCGACGTGATACAGGCCCGCCACTCCTTGAGGGATCCGTCGTCGTAATACGAGAATGTCTGAGCCATTCCATATGGAGCGGCTCCCGGGTATTGCGTCCGTGTTATGGAGGCTACCAGAACCTCCGACGGCGAGCGCGACCGAGACCAGCGTTCCAGCCTGCCGTTTTCATCGAAAGTGAATGACTCCCGCTGGACAACCCTCTTCGTCAGGGGATCCTCGTATTCTATCGTCTTGATGTGCCCGCTTCGATCCACGTGGGACCGGCTTCGCCTGAACACCTGACCGACTGACTCTCCATCTGCGGCGACCACCCGCGTCACTTCCGCGATGGACCTTACGGCCGAGGATCGTAGCAGGTCGGATTCGTAATAGGCGCGATCGACCATCCCTCTCAGAGAGAGCGGTTCTAGATCCCACGTCCCGAATCGCTCGAGTTCAAAGCCGGTCGGTCGAGGCCCGAGGTGCCTGGTCCAGTCGTATTGTCCGTATGCAGGGAACGGGGCCGCTACACACAACCAGACCACTGCAGCGACCTGCGATACCCTGCACCATGGAACGCCAACAGCCGTCATAGTACGTCGCCGGCTCAATAGAGAAACTGTCGAATGATCCCGACAAGTCTGGTCCGTTCGGTGATGGCGCTCTCATCGTCCCGGATAATGCGGCCACCGACACTTGTCACCAGACTCTGATCGAGCTGGTGAAATTGCAGCTTGTCCCAGAAAGGCTCGAACACGGCTTCGTTCATCTCGAGCCGGGTGCCCTTGCCAACGAGGATGTTGCGAATAATCGCGTTGGATGCGTCAAAAAAGGCTATCGGGACGTCCGTGTCCTCGAATTCCTCAGGTCGATAGATGAAGTACAGACTCAGTATGTCGGCTTTGAACCTTCGCTGATTGGCCTCGAATCGATAGGTCACAAACACCTGGTTCGCACTGCTGAAGTCAAGCCCCTCATCGTAAAGCCGGTCCGCAAGAACAGCGACGCGATGCCGACTGGTATCGTCTGGCGCCCGGCGAATAAGTACGTCGCGCCTGTCGGTCACATCGACCAGTGAATCAAGCAGCGCAGCCGTCACATCGTCACTCGAAACAGGCGTAATGATCTCGACGGTTTGCAGCCATCGCGACTGGGCGACAGTGGCAGGCGGCGACATTGCACCTGCAATGACAGCAATGAGCAAAAGAGGTATTGGACGGCAGATATTCATAGTGGTGGCGGGGTCACACTCAAGAAATTACGTATCCAAATGTCCGGCTCGCTTCGTGCAACCGAACGTCGACGGCCTGGCCGTTATAATTGATTCGCTTGACGCTCTCGAGTCGGATAAGAACGCGATCGCCGGGTTGAGCGTCGCGAAGCGCGCGAGTCAGAACAAGTTTATTACGGTCCAGATCGAACGTGCCGATCTTCTTGCTGGCCTTGAGGCCCTTCCTGAGATATACCGTTGCGCTGCCGGCAAGATATCGTGCATCTTTTGGGAATCGGCTCTGAAATGACTCGTCCGGCTTTATCTGGAACTCCAGCATCGCCCTGCGCCGCGATATTCCGTCACCGTTGTTGACGGGTCGGCCCGCATTCGTAACGTGGATCTCGGGCCGCGGCGGATCGATCACAGCGAAGCTCTTCTTGCCGAGGAAGACGTCGTTGCCTCCATCCTCGACAAAGACGTTGACGTCGACGGTGGCTCCTGATGGACTGACCGTGATTCGTCTACCATCGACGCGGGATCTTCCCACGGCCAGTTTGAGTGTGCGATCTTCGAGCCCCGGTACCTCGATGCGGACGCTGTTCTGACACAGGCGGTACAACGTTTGCGTGGCCTCACTCATCGCAACGATATCGGGACGTCGTACGGTGAAACTGCCGTCAACCGGAATCGTCGCCACCTGTCCACCCACCTGCGTAAAACTGAACGCACCACTGTATTCGATTTCCTTCTCTGCTTCCCCGGCCGCGAGCAGATCGCCCGTGGACATAGTGAACAGCGAGTCCCCCAATGATTCAAGGGCGCCCTCGCCAATCAACTGCTGGCCCTGGCCGCCGCCGACTGCGAGAAAAGCTCTTCCCTGAAACTTCTGACCGAGAACCACCTGGCTCGAGCCCACTACCACAGGCTCGAACGACTCGACCACGAAGGTCTCCTCGCTCAGGTCGAAGGTGGAGAAAGCGTACAGGAGAATCGGGAAGTAGAGCGCCAGCATCACATAGTAGCGCAGTTCCTTGATCCCTGACATGGAGGCGTCGTTCATCGGTGGTCCTGCGACTGCTACTGGTTGACGACTTTTCTACGGGGCAACGCGGTCGGTCCGTCCTTCACGCGACTCGAAGCCAGTGCAGGTCGATCTTCATTATGACCTCGCCCGCGATTGAAATACGCGAATCGTTCGGCGACATCCTCAAGCTCTGCCCGGATGCGCTGCACCGAAGATCCTGCCGACCTCATCTCGTCACCGAGTTCGCTCATCCCTGTCCCTAGAATACCCGCATCTTCCGCAAGCCGGCCCGAGGCGACCTGGTCCAACTCGGCACGCATGCGGTGTATCGTCCCTCTCGCGAGTTCCATCTCGGCACCCAGCGCACGAACCTCCATCTGAAAACGCTTCGCGTCCTCTCCGAGCGCAAGAAACAGCGCATCCACCTCACTCTTGATACGGGCCTCCATCTCGCGCACCTTCGTTCCCGAGCGCGCCGGCACGGCCGTTTCGCCTCCTGCGGGTGCAGGCCGCGCGGCAAACGATCCGATTAACTCGAACACACCCATCGTCACGAAAGCAGCGGCTTCACCCAGGAAACCGACCTTCATGAAGAGCTCGTAGTAATCGAGCTTCAGGATTTTGAAGAACACCCCAAGAATGGCGAGGGCGCCGAAAATGCCGATGCAGAATGCCAGGATACCCTTGAGACGAGCCATCCTGTCCGGAGAAGTGTTTGGCATAGTTCTTCTTTTAAGTCGAGTCAGTGAGTGGTTGTTCGTCTCGGTAGATCTAGTTCTCCTGGAGTTCGGGCGTCGTTTCGTCTATTGCTACACGATTGACGGCGCGCGCCGGATTTGCCAGGAAGTTGGCGACATCTCGAGCGCAGCGACCTCCTACGAAGGGAGAGGCTTCATTCCTCGGCTGAGCATCGCGAACTCCGACACCTATGTAGAATGCGTCGGACGCCCACGACCCGCCACGCACTACGCGCATTTCTTCGGCTTCGTCTTCGTGGATCGGATTGAAATCACTGAGTACAGAGTATGTGGGACTGAAGGCGTCTTCGACCCATTCAGCGACGTTGCCGCTCATGTTGTAGAAGCCCCATGCGTTCGGCTGGTACGCACCGACCGGCGCGGTGAAGGCATAGCCATCCGCCGCATAGCCGGACCGCCCGTTGTTGTAGTTCGCGAGATAAGCGCCCGACTTGTTGCGGGGTTCATAGCCCTGCCACGGATAGATGCCGCCGGCACGACCAGCACGAGCGGCGTACTCCCATTCAGCCTCAGAAGGAAGCCGCTTGCCCTGTGATTCACAGTAGGCCTGCGCCTGACTGTGAGTGATAGCGACAACGGGATGTCGGTCAAACACCGTCCCCTCGAAGTATGCCCGCCAGCTGAATCGAAAACCAGCCTCATGCCAGACTGTAGAATCCGGCATCATAGCGTTTCGCTGCTCCGGTCCGACACTCTCCAGAAACTCGCGATAGGCCGCATTTGTGATCTCGTGTGGATCCAGCAAGAAGGCCGCCACCGTCACCCGCTTGAAACCAGCTGCCTGCATCGACAACGGATCCTCATCGGCTAGACCCATGATGAACATGCCGTCCTGCAGTGTCAACATGTCGCTCGCAATAGGAGCAGGTTCGGAACTCGATTCATCCTCGACTGGCTTCTCGGCAACCGCCTCGTCGGAACGATCGGCTCGCGCGGCGCGGTCCGCTGTCGGTCTGGCAACCTCATTTCGGAGCCCCCGGGATCGGCGTCGGCGTCCGGGAATAATTTCTTTCAGGTCGTACGTGACGCCGAGTGTCGGCGAAAGCGCCGAAAGCGTCGATGCCGATCCTGCCTGACTCTGCAGGAGCGACGTCCGACTTGCCACCTCCAGATTGATACTCCACTGTGGCTTCACCTTCAGCGCAAGGCCGGCGCCGATCGGAACAACACTCTGACGGATACCACCATTCAGGTAACGACCGTATCCGACAAATGCATACGGTTCGACGCGGCCGTCCCCGCGCATGGGCCACACCTGAAGTCCAACCTCAGCGGAGGTCGCCGACTGCATCGAAAGTAGTCCTGTGACTCTGAACATATCCGTAAGTCCGAGCCGGGACCCAACCTGGAGCGATGACTGCGTCGTCGGCACCGAAGCGGATGGATCGTTGAAGACGCCCCCGGCATTCACGAAGAACGACTGTCCGTAGGAGGATTCCACTCCGAACAGCAGGGCGAGTAGAGCTATTGCGAAAAAGAACTTGCGCATGTGCCTGATAAACTTCTGGGTGGATGTTCCGCGGCAAATTGTCATCGGCCGCCGGCGAATCGGTACGCGATGCTGATGTTCGACAACAGGTCGCGGCCGCCAAGAGGATCGGTCCCGTCCACGCGGTCGAGTAGCGCCACGCGTGTTGACAGGCGCACCCTGTCCTGCAGGATCACTCCTATCGGGATCGTGAGATCGAAACCGGCACCTTCGTTCGCAATCCCGAGTACGTCGGCGGAGACGGACTGGCTTTCGTAACTCGACAGCACGAGGGCGGGACCAACGCCGGCATAAATCATCACCGCCGGTGAAACAATCTCGCGTCCGTAGGTCAGATCCAGACTGACCACATTGTGATCGCCGGCTACCAGGTTGTTCTGTGCAGTCAGCCGGTTGTAGTGGAGTTCAACCCCGAAACGTCCTCCTGCCAGTTGACGGTCCACTCCTGCCATTAACTGAATGTTGCCGGATGCAAGAAACTGAGTCGGCTTGTTGCCGGGATTCCGATCCAGATCCCCCTGGTACATCGCCAGTCCGATGCCGACGGTATAACCGTCTATCAGGCCTCCTGGCGCCGTTTGAGCCTGTACAGGAAGAGCCAGGACGTTGAGCAGGTTGCCGGCCGCGACGAGGCATACCGCTGCAAACAGAGGGCGACAACGCATAGTAAAGATGCTGAGGTGGTGGAACGGGGACACGGGTGTTCGCCGGAACACCACCGGGTAGTGGCGCGACACGCCCGTGCTCGCATCTAGGATCGGCACAGACCGAGTCTGTGTTTAGCGAAGGCACGAGAAATGCATCTGCCCGTTGTGCCAATCGCCCCTGGGGGCTCGACAAGCCCTTCACGACCGTACCGACTCAGAAGATCTCCGGAACGAATTTCTGGAGATCCTGACTTGGGCGTTGATACCCGGTATCTTGCTGCCTGGCCGGTAATTCGATCTCCTCCTGCTCGAGTTCCTGGTAGGGAATCTGCGAAAGAAAGTGCCTGATGCAGTTGAGACGCGCCTTTTTCTTGTGATCGGCGTTTACAACAAACCAGGGAGCCTCCATCGTGTCGGTGTACAGGAACATCTGGTCCTTCGCCTGCGAGTAGTCGTACCACCGTTCCCGCGAGGAAAGGTCGATGTCGCTGAGCTTCCACCGCTTGGTCCGATCCTCGATCCGTGCCCTGAACCGGCGCTCCTGCTCCTCCGCCGACACGGAGAACCAGTACTTGAGCAACTTGATGCCAGACCGAACAAGCATTCGCTCGAGGTCCGGACACGATCTCAGAAACTCCAGATACTCCGGTTCTGTGCAGAAGCCCATTACCCTCTCCACACCCGCTCGGTTGTACCAGCTGCGATCGAAGATCACGATCTCGCCGGCCGCCGGCAAATGCGGCATGTAGCGTTGGAAATACCACTGGGTCATTTCGCGCTCGGTGGGCTTGGGCAGCGCCACGACGCGTACAATCCTCGGATTCAGGGCCGCCGTAAGCCGTTTGATGGTTCCACCCTTACCCGCCGCATCACGACCCTCAAAAATAATGACCACCCTCAGGCCGCGGTGATGAACCCAGTGCTGCAGCTTGTCCAGCTCCAGCTGTAGCCGACGGAGTTCGCGTCTGTAGAGCTTCTTTGTGAGCGGCTGCTCGTGCGACTGACCAACCTGGTCATATTTCGACCGGGACGCGTCTTCCTTTCGCATTCGTATTAAGCGATTATTGTGCAGGTATGTAACTTAACTATATACATTACGCCCGCGTAAGATTCACGCTGAAGTGTGCCGCACAGTTCGTGCCCGCCCGAGATGACGGAATAACCATCCGCCGCGTCTCGGGACGTGGGCGATGCTATCGATGATCGAGATTCATGATACCCCTGCCAAACCATAACACATACTGGGTCATACCCGGGCAATTCATGGCCGGGGAATACCCCCGCGACGCGGACGACAAGCGTTCCAGAAAAAAGCTGGCCGGATATCTCGAGCGTGGCGTGTCCTTGTTCCTCGACCTAACGGAGCCGGGCGAGTACGGTCTTCAGCCATATAGAGCGATGCTCAACGAACTCGCGGCAGAACGAGGCAAAGAAGTCGCGTACCACAGATTGCCCATCATCGACAGCAATGTGCCGGAGCCTGCGTTCATGCGGCGCATTCTCGCAACAATTGACGACGCGTTGTTGGACGGCCACACTGTCTATGTGCATTGTTGGGGCGGGATCGGGAGAACAGGAACGGTGGTGGCCACCTTCCTGACTCACCATGGGCAAACGGCGGATGCGTCTCTTGCACAGCTGGCGGACTGGTGGACGAAGGTCGAGAAGAGTGCTCGACATCCGCGTTCACCAGAAAACGATCTTCAGGAGGCATTCGTCAGATCATGGGTGAGATAGGGAATCCATCGTCCCCATCACTCGCAGATCGCTTCCGGGGCTGCCTGCTGGGCCTCGCGACCGGCGATGCAGTAGGGACGACTCTCGAGTTCAAATCCCCCGGCACGTTCGATCCGATCGACGATATGGTGGGCGGAGGGCCTTTCAATCTCGAGCCAGGACAGTGGACAGACGACACCTCTATGGCCCTGTGCCTGGCAGACAGTCTTTTAGCGTGCGGGGGCGTTGATCCGGACGACCAGATGCGCCGATACGTTCGGTGGCGCGACGACGGGTACCGCAGCAGCACGGGCGTGTGTTTTGACATCGGTGCGACCGTTGCCTCGGCACTGGCCCGCTACAAGATGTCGCGGAATCCTTTCAGCGGTTCGACGGACGAGTTCTCTGCAGGCAACGGCTCACTGATGAGGCTCGCCCCGGCGGCGCTGTTCCACTATGCTGAACCCGCGCGTGCAATCGAATCTGCCGCAGTCTGCTCACGCACCACGCACGGTGCTCCGGCGGCGATAGATGCCTGCCGATATTTCGCGGGTTTGCTGGTCGGGGCTGTCGGGGGCGCGACACGCGACGACTTGCTCGCACCTGGCCACAGACCTTTCAACGGACCGTGGGCACCGGGCGAACTGGATGCAGATGTGTACGAGGTGGCCATGGGATCGTTCAAGCGACGGAATCCCCCTGAAATTGTCGGCACGGGATTCGTTGTTCGTTCGCTGGAGGCGGCGTTGTGGGCGTTCGTGCGAGCCCGCGATTTCCGAGACGGATGCCTGATGGCCGTCAATCTGGGTGACGATGCCGACACCACCGGCGCCATTTACGGTCAGCTGGCCGGAGCGTACTGGGGAGTGAATGCCATACCCTCGGAGTGGCGCGATCGTCTTGCCTTCCGCGACGAAATCACGTCCATCGCTGACGCGCTACTGGCGGCCAGTACGACGTGAGACGCGACCGAATCCGTACTACCAGCCCAGGGCGCTGATCCTTCTCTTCGACGGACGCTGCTGGGCTTTCCGACGAGCCCTGGAGCGTTCCCTGGTTGCCGCCTGCAGCTGTGACGTTCTGGTCCCGACAGAGGTGCGCCTGGTGAGATGACGATTGCGAATCTGCTGTCTCTTCCGCGCAACGACTTCGGCAGACGTCCCTGTGCGATTTCCGGCTTTTCCAGCCGATCGTTGGATTGAGCGCATCCTGAGCTGCGACATCCGTTGACGATTAGCCGCGCCCCGCTGGAACCCGAACTGTCGATTGCGACGCCTGAGTTGGGTGCCGACAAAACGCTGGTGATTCGACAACTGAGTCGAGCCTGGATTCGACTTGTTCACATACGAGAGACTCTGTGACGAGGCCACATCAGCCGAGAATATCACCACCAGAAAGAAAATCCCGATAACCTTTGACATGTCACGCCTCTTGAGAGTACAGTCTGTTCCCAGTCTGTTAGTATCCAATCAAAACGAGTGCCAGCATTGAAGCCCGCGCAATGCAGAGACTACCGGCACTCGTAGTATCGGCCCAAAACATGGCATTATTAAGCGGAATGGAACACATCCCGTGGTACGTTTCGGTTGGCGAACGGACTGCGGTGCCTCAGATCATGAGCGATGGGACCTGTCGTGAGACACCTTCTCAGACTGCACGATGGGTCAGATCCGGTTGCGCTTCTCGTGACAGTGCAACAGCCGCTACTGGCGAAGCCGACGATCAGGTTGGGTCGACGCCGCGTCTCCGATGCAACAGATAGGCTGAAACGGCACCGGTGAATACGGTCACACCTGTGCCCAGAGGCACGTACCAGGGCCAGGCAAGCTCTGCAAAAGGCGGCGGCTTGACGAGTACGACAACCACCATGAACACGGTCGCGACCGAGATGGCAATAATCGCATCAAACTGTCTCGCCCGGCGGACTACACCCCCGAGGATATATACGCCCAGCAACCCGCCGTACGTAATCGAGGCAATCGACAACGCAAGCTCGACGACCGGCTGATCGGATGACTTGAAGGACAGGGCGCCGCCAACAAGTACGAAAGCCCATCCAACCGTCGCCCAACGACCCACAACGAGCAGATGCTCAGGATCCTTCCTGCCGCGAATCGAAGCGTAGAAGTCATGGGTTGTGGCAGAGGCGAGCGAGTTGAGCGACGAACTGACTGTGCTCATGGCTGCAGCGAGAATACCCGCGACGACGAGACCCGACACACCCGACGGGAGGAAGTCTACGACAAAGCGGGGGAACAGCTCGTCGCCCGACATGGAGGTATCCTCGGCGCCGACCGCCCACAGGAAGGTCCCGACCAGGAGGAAGATGGCGAACTGTGCGATGACAAGAATACCCGAACCGATGAGCGCTTTGTTCGCATCCTTCAGCGCACGCGTAGACAACAGCCGCTGAACGATCAGATGGTCCGTCCCGTGAGACGCTGCCGAAAGAAGAGCACCACCGAGAATGCCGCCCGCAAACGTATATGTGGTACTGAATGACAGACTCCAGTCGAACACCTTCAGCTTGCCGGCATCGAGCGCCCGCTCTATGACCAGGTCCACACCGCCGGCCAACGAGGCCGCAACAGCAATGGTCGCGATCGCGGCAACAACGTACAATCCCATCTGCATCACGTCGACCCAGATCACCGCCTTGATACCGCCGGCCCACGTGTACGCCACCGTCACTACGGCTACAATCACAATGCTCGCCGGAATCGACCACCCGGTGACAATGGCCAGGGGGATTGCGGTCGCAAAGACCCGCACACTATCGCCCAACGACCGGATGACCATGAAGAGCGCTGACGCGATCCGGCGTGTGCTCATGCCGAAGCGGTTTTCCAGTCGCTCGTACGCCGTCTGTTGATCTCCCCGGAAATAACCGGGTAGCAGCCAGATCGCAACACCAACTCTCCCAATGAGATACCCGAACGGGAGCTGCAAGAACGTGAGATCCGTTCGCGCCCCAAGACCCGGAATGGAAATGACGGTAAGCGCCGACGTCTCTGTCGCGACGATCGACAACATCACCGCCCACCACGGGATGCTGTGCCGCCCGAGGAAGTAATCCGACGCGTCTTTCTGTGTACGCGTGAAGTATACCCCGATGCCGATCACAGCGCCGAAGTAGAGCCCCATTACAAGGATGTCCAGGCCGCTCATCTATCTCGGGTCTTCACTTGAAAGCAACTCTGAAACAATCGCGTCGGCGAGTAAACCTCGAACCCGTCCGATCTTGTAGCTCCGCCTTGTTGGATGCACGCGATTGGTCAGAAGGATAACAAAAAGATCGTTGGCGGGATCAATCCAGATACTCGTACCCGTGAATCCGGTGTGGCCGAAGCTCACTCGCGACATGAGCGTCCCCGCGGTACTCAGGCTGTCGGATGGCGTGTCCCAGCCCAATGCTCGGGTAGATCCCTCCGGACCATCCTGCCTTCTTGTGAATTCCGCGACGATCTCGCGCGGCACGTACAACGGGTGGTCCGCCAACACGCGGCCGTGGTATAGATCGAGCATCCATTGTGCGAACACTGCCAGGTCCGGCGCATTGCTGAACAGACCGGCGTGACCCGAGACGCCGCCAAGTCGCCAGCAGTTCTCATCATGCACCTCGCCTCGAATGATCCGGCCTCTCACCGGGTCCAACTCCGTCGGGGCAACATGGTCGAGCAGATGAGCATCAGGAACGTAGCCGGTGGATGTCATTCCGAGTCGACGCCAGACCCGCTTGAGCATGATCTCATCCAGGGGCCGCCCAACGATGCTCTCCACCACCAGCCCCAATGTGATTGCCCCAAGATCAGAATAGCGATACCGAACTCCCGGAATGGTGTCAAGCTGCGTCGAGTACAGCGAATCGATCGCCTCCCGACGGTCGGTCGCCTCCAGGTAAAGCGGACGCCAGGAAGGCAACCCCGAAGTGTGGGTCAGAAGATGCCGGACCGTGACGGAGTCCTTCCACCCACCGCCGAACCGTGGAAGATAGCTGCCGACGTATCCGTCAATCTCAAGCACGCCGTCGGCAACAAGTAGCATGATTGCCGTCGTCATGCTCACCACCTTCGTGACGCTGGCCAGATCGTACACGGTGGAGTCTACCACAGGCCGCGAATCATCTATCCCGTACCGGCCCGCGGCTACCGTCATCAGGACCTCCCCTCCTCGACCGGCCACCGCCACGGCTCCCGGAAACGCAGTATCTGCCACGGCCTCGCTCAGCACCAGGCGTGCCTCCGAGCCCCCGTCCCCCGCCTGCCGGCCGGGCGTCTGCCCGTGCACAACACCAGAAAACGCCCCGCAGATCAGCGACAGGAAGCAGGACGCAACGAAAGCTCTCATATCGTTATAAGTGGCAAAAGCGGTCGTACTGTCGCCCTGACGGGGCCCTGACGCGTTGAAAAGCCTGGTTCAGACACCCCAATCTACCGCATTTCAATCAAATTGAGCCCATAGCCATCATTTCTGGCCTGCTTCTTCGCGGGACGTTAGATTTCGTGTTCAATTCAGGTGACAACAGCAACGAGCGCGCGGCGCGCCGTCAACTCTATGTCCAGAAGACTTCTCCTTCTCAGCAATTCGGTCAGCTATGGCCAGGGCTATCTCGAGCATGCGGAGGACGCGATTCGCGCCTTCCTTGGCGACGGGGTTAACAGCATCGCGTTCGTACCGTACGCGGGCGTAACAATCAGCGAAGATCAATATGCGGCGAAGGTTCGCGCCCATTTTGAACCCATTGGCTACGCCGTTGTGTCCGTACATGAAGTCGATAATCCGGAGGATCTCGTTCGGTCCGCTGATGCGATCGCAGTCGGCGGCGGCAATACGTTTCGACTTCTGCAGCAGATGACTGAGACAGGACTTCTGTCCGTCGTCAGAGAGAGAGTGATCGCCGGTGTTCCGTACATAGGATGGAGCGCAGGATCAAACCTGGCATGTCCGACGATTCGAACCACGAACGATATGCCAATCGTGGAACCACCTTCATTCGCGGCCCTGCATCTGATTCCATTCCAGATAAACCCGCATTATCTCGATGCCCATCCCGACAAGCACCAGGGTGAAACACGCGAGCAGCGCCTCCTTGAATTCGTGACACTGAATCCGGATACGACAGTTGTCGGCCTCCGTGAAGGGAGCATCCTACGTGTCGAGGCCGAGCGAATGCGCCTCCTGGGTGACAGGACCATGCGTGTTTTCCACGGAGCGGCCGAGCCAGCGGAACTGGGACCGGATGAGGAATTGAGCTTCATGCTCAACGCCTGACGGACATCACATCTCGGACGACGAACCGGCCGCGCAACGAATCGTTCGGCCTCGACTACATCGCCGTATTCCGTTTTCGCGCCAGCGTCAATCCGTCCGCCACCGGAATCAGGCTGTGATCAACTCGCTCGTCCGCGTGGATCTTCCTGTTCAATCGTCGGATCGCCTCCGTTTCCTCGTCGTCAACAGCCGCATCCGCTACCTTCCCGTCCCACAACACGTTGTCGATCACTACAAGCCCTCCCGCACGGACAAGCATCAGACACAATTCGTAGTAGCGATCGTAGTTCAACTTGTCCGCATCAATGAACGCGAAATCGAAGGTCCCGGCCGCGCCCGACCCAACAAGTGCCTCCAGCGTTTCCATGGCGGGACCCAGACGCAGATCAATTCGACCGTCGACACCAGCGTCCTGCCAGTACTTCTTTCCGATGGACGTCCACTCTTCGCTCACATCGCACGCGACGAGTATCCCGTCTTGCGGAAGTGAAAGCGCCACGGCAAGGGCACTGTAGCCCGTGAAGACGCCGACCTCCAGCGCTCGTTTCGCTCCGAGGAGCCGAACAAGCAGAGACATGAACTGACCCTGCTCGGGTGAGATCTGCATGTTCGCCTCATCCAGTCTTGCGGTGGCCTCACGAAGCTGCAAGAGGGCGGGATGCTCGCGAAGCGACATATCCAGTATGTAATCCTGAATCGGATCAGTGACCGAAATTGTTCTTCGAGACATCCACGCAACCGCTTCTTTTTTTCTCCGCCAATCGCTCAGCGGCGAAACACCAGATTCACATCGGCATCAACCCTCGTCCTTCAGAATCCAATTGAGTGGATCGACCGCGGGCTCGGTGTCAAGTTCCGTCAATGGTATCTGGGCAGAACCCATCTCCATGCTGACGCGTCTCGTTGTGCCGTCTACGTCAACATCGACGGGCATCGGGAAAGGCAGGTCGCCCGGCGTATCCCAGCGCAACGTGACCTCCG
>JABDKH010000296.1 GCA_013002345.1 Rhodothermales bacterium | reverse complement strand
AAAGTGCGGACAGACGGCAGGTTGTTGCCGACCCGATTTATCACGACGAACTGGTTTCCCGATTCGTGAACAGCGTCATGAAGGAAGGGAAGAAGAGTATCGCTCAGCGCATCGTATACAACGCGTTTAGAGCGATTGAGGAGCGAACGAGCGAGCCGGGCATCGAAGTCTTTCGCAAGGCTGTGAACAATGCGGCGCCGCTTGTCGAGGTTCGTTCAAGACGCGTCGGCGGCGCCACGTACCAGGTCCCGATCGAGGTTCGCCCAGAGCGACGTACAGCGCTGGCGTTTCGCTGGATTATCCAGTATGCGCGCGCCAGAAACGACAAGAGTATGGCGAGCCGGCTGGCAAATGAATTGATGAGTGCTGCCAATGGTGAAGGCGGCGCCATTAAAAAGAAGGACGACACGCACCGGATGGCGGAGGCCAACAAGGCGTTCGCGCACTTCCGCTTCTAGGTGCTCGACAGATAGACGGATAGAGTTATGTCGGAGAAGAAATTACCACTGGAGAATACGCGCAACATCGGCATCATGGCCCACATTGATGCCGGGAAGACGACGACGACGGAGCGCATCCTGTTTTACACGGGCCGCCTGCACCGAATGGGAGAGGTGCATGAAGGCGGCGCCACCATGGACTGGATGGAGCAGGAAAAGGAGCGCGGCATTACGATTACAAGTGCCGCGACCACGTGCTTCTGGAAGGATGCTCGCATAAATATCATCGATACACCCGGGCACGTCGACTTCACGGTAGAAGTCGAGCGTTCGCTGCGGGTTCTCGACGGCGCTGTCGCGCTGTTTTGCTCGGTGGGCGGCGTTGAGCCGCAGTCCGAAACCGTGTGGCGCCAGGCCGACAAGTACCGCGTCCCGCGCATTGCCTTCGTCAACAAGATGGATCGCACCGGGGCCGACTTTGCCGGCGCCGTTCAGATGATGAAGGACCGCCTGAAAGCGAATGCCGTCCCCGTTCAGATTCCGATCGGCGAGGGTGACATGTTCCGCGGTGTGATCGACCTGATCACGAACAAGGCGATTGTCTGGCACGACGACAAGCAGGGAATCAGCTGGGACGAGATCGACGTGCCAGCCGACCTTGTGAAGGAAACCCGCCACTGGCGAATCAATTTGCTGGAGGCGGTCGCCGAGCACAATGACGCCCTTCTGATGAAGTATCTCGAGGGCGAGGACATTACGGCGGAGGAGCTCAAGGCCACAGTTCGTGCGGCCACCCTCAGTCTTGACATCACGCCTGTATTCTGCGGGTCCGCCTTTAAGAACAAGGGCGTTCAGCGACTTCTCGACGGTGTGATCGACTACCTGCCGAGTCCCAAGGACGTGCCGGCGGTAACGGGAAGCGCTCCACGAATGGACAAGGAGCAGATCCGGGAGGCAGATCCGAGCGCACCGTTTAGTGCAATCGCGTTCAAGATTGCCACTGATCCTTACGTCGGAAAGTTGACGTTCTTCCGGGTGTACAGCGGTACGCTTAAGAAAGGACAACAGGTGTTTAACGCCTCGATCGAGAAGAAAGAACGCGTCGGGCGCATTCTCTTCATGCATGCGAATTCGCGAGAAGACGTAGACGAGGTGTTTGCTGGAGATATTGCGGCCGCAGTTGGACTCAAGAACGTCCGTACCGGCGACACGCTGTCAGATGTGAGTAAGCCTATCGTTCTGGAGAAGATGGACTTCCCGGAGCCGGTAATCCGTATCGCGATTGAGCCCAAGACCAAGGCCGATAGCGATAAGCTCGGCGTAGGACTGCAGAAGCTGGCCGAGGAAGACCCAACATTCCGCGTGTCCACCGATGACGAGACCGGGCAGACGATTATTGCCGGGATGGGTGAACTGCACCTCGAGATCATCGTCGACAGGCTGAAACGAGAGTTTAAGGTCGAAGCGAACGTTGGCAAGCCCCAGGTGGCGTACCGCGAAGCGATTCGTGGAACGGTCGACGAGCACTACACGCATAAGAAGCAGACCGGTGGCCGCGGTCAGTTTGCGGAGGTGTACATCGAGATCGGCCCCAGCGAGTCAGGCGTCGGACTTGAGTTCGTCGACGAGATTCGTGGTGGTGCCATTCCTCGCGAGTTCATTCCGTCGGTCGAGAAAGGCCTTCGGTCCGCCATGAGCCAGGGCCCCCTCGCGGGCTATCCGCTCGAGGGCGTCAAGGCGAGGCTATACGACGGCAAGTTCCACAACGTCGACTCCGACCAGATGGCGTTTGAGATTGCAGGCCGAATGGCATTCCGCGACGCGGCCCGCAAAGCGAAACCCGTCATCATGGAGCCGATCATGGAGGTCGAAGTAGTGACGCCCGAGGAGTACATGGGCGACGTTATCGGTGACCTGAACAGCCGCCGCGGCCGGATTCAGAGCATGGGACAGCGAAGCGATGCGCAGGTGATCAAGTCGCTCGTGCCGCTCTCGGCCATGTTTGGCTACTCAACAGATATGCGGTCGCTTACGCAGGGTCGGGCATTGTTCTCAATGCAGTTCGACCACTATGAAGAAGTACCTCAGTCGATCGCAGACGACATCGTTGCAGCAGCGTCGGGCGTTGCCGCGGCATAATCACTAAGACAAAGACAATTTCCATCAGCAAGCGTAGGAGCTACCTGTCATGGCGAAGGAGACATTTCAGCGAACGAAGCCGCACGTAAACGTCGGTACGATTGGTCACGTGGATCATGGTAAGACGACGTTGACGGCGGCGATCACGCAGGTTTTGTCGAAGCGTGTCACGGGGAACGTGATACGGAGTTTTGATTCGATTGACAACGCCCCGGAGGAGCGTGAGCGGGGGATCACGATTGCGACGGCTCACGTGGAGTACGAGACGGAGAATCGTCACTACGCGCACGTGGACTGTCCGGGTCACGCGGACTATGTGAAGAACATGGTTACGGGCGCGGCGCAGATGGACGGATCGATTCTGGTGGTTGCAGCGACCGATGGTCCGATGCCTCAGACGCGGGAGCACATTTTGCTGGCCCGTCAGGTCGGCGTGCCGTACATCGTGGTCTTTTTGAACAAGGTGGACCTGGTCGACGATGA
>JABDKH010000295.1 GCA_013002345.1 Rhodothermales bacterium | reverse complement strand
ACTCCGAGATCGGCAGTGAGTGCGAGGAGTGCGGCTTCATCCGTACGCAGCAGGACGGTCTGCGCTGGCCCGGCATCTATCGCTTCACCGATATGCAGGCCGCGAAGGCGTTCTGGATCGGCGCCGCAAACGTGACCGACGATAACGGACAGAACTGGGCACAGCGCGTTGTCCACGTCGGCCCGCGCGTATCGGGACAGGGCGAGTTCTTCCCGGTTCGCTTTGAAGACATCAGCCGGTTTGCTCCACCCATCGTTACCGTCGACGGCGAAGTCTCAGAGGCCGAGGCCGCGATGGTCAACGACCTCGTGGATCCGGATATGATCGCCGATCGCATGATCATCAACGAGGTGAACACCCTCCTTGGGATCACGATGGAACGCAAGATCATGCAGTTCAGCCAGGGTTTCCACGACAACTACCACGTGATGGAGTTCACCTTCACGAATACTGGAAACACGGACGATGATGCGGATATCGAGCTACCGAATCAGACGCTCGAAGACGTTTACTTTTTCTGGCAGTGGCGTCTGTCGGTTGCGAAGGAGACGCGATACGTGGTCGGGAATGGAACGGGCTGGGGTCTCAACGCGATGCTCGACACCAGAGGCGACGGTGTCAAGGTAGACCCACCCGACGAGCAGTTTCGGGCGCAGTTTGTATGGCACGGCAAATTTCCATCGTTCACCGCCTACAATAATATCGGTGGCCCGATCATGCCGCCGGCTGCGCCCGCAGTCAACATCGCGACCACTGATACGCTGGGTCGGCTGGGCGCTTCTCAGTTTGTGGGTGTTGTGACGCTTCACGCCGATACATCGCCGACTGATCCCACCGACGATATCGCACAACCTTCGACCACGTCGTGGATCGGTTCGGATGACCCGTACCAGTCGCAGAACGACGCATTCAACCCGGACAAGATGCGAACAGAGTACAGCATCATGTCAGCCGGTCACAAGTCGCCACGCCATGCAGACGTCGTCGAACCTTCGGGACTTCCGGGCTTTCTGAATCCGTCGGGTGACCCGTCACTTGGAACCCCGGGTGGTTATTCCAATGCGAACGGCTACGGGCCCTACACCCTTGGTCCAGGAGAAAGCGTACGGATCGTGATGGCGGAAGGGGCAGCCGGACTCAGCCGGGAAGCCAATCTCGCCATCGGTCGTGCGTACCGCGAGTCCGGAGCCAACGATGGGGCAGCCATTTCGTACGGAGGAGTAACCAAGACAAAGAACGAGTGGGTATTTACAAGCCGCGACTCGTTGTTCCAGACGTTCCGACGTGCGATCGCCAACTTCGAGTCGGGCTACTCGATTCCTCGAGCACCGGCACCACCGAGCACGTTTGATGTGACGGGTGGCGGCGACCGGATCAGCCTGGCATGGGATGTTTTCCCGGATCAACCGGCCCCGAGTGGCTTCGAGATCTATCGGGCCCGGGGACGCTTCGACAGCACCTACGTAAAGATCCACGATGCGGGCGGCTCCGATCGTGGGTACGACGACACCACCCCGATACGCGGTATCGACTACTACTACTACATCGTCGCAGTGGGCGATGGCTCGGCCAACGACGGTACGGGTCTCACGCCAGCCGGTGTACGACTGCGCAGCAGCCGATACTACACGCAGACGTTTTCGCCGGCTCGGCTGAAGCGGCAGCAGGGTTCCTCCTTCGACGACCGTCCGTGTCCCGTCGGTGAGGAGTTCCGCTGCATCCCTGATGTGGAGACGGGCGACCTGATTCTACCCGGCCTGCGAATCGTACCGAACCCCTTCAACATCGGGTCCACACCGGGCGTCCGGTTCCCCGATCAGACGGACAAGCTTGCCTTCTTCAACATTCCGGGCTTCTGCGAGATCAGGATTTACTCGGAGCTGGGCGAGCTTGTGGATGTGATCAGTCACAGCGACGGAAGTGGTGATGCCTTCTGGGATCACACCACGTCGTCACGACAGGTGGTGGCCAGCGGTGTGTACATCGCGGTCGTGACTGTCACGCAGGATATTTCGGATCCGGAGTCCGGAGAACTTCTGTTCCGAGAGGGAGAAAAGGCGATCAAGAAGTTTATCATCATACGCTGAGTCGGAGCACCATTGGAGCCCCTAACCACGCGACTGCTCATGAGAGATCGAGTAACAGTCCTCACCTTTTTGCTGGCGCTTGCAATGCCCGCGGCGGTGAGCGGACAGGGTTCAGCATCAGGTGAGCAGAAGAAACTGGCCCAGACGGGCATGAAATTCCTGAACGTTTCTCTGGACGCGCGCTCGGCCGCGCTCGGGGACGCGGTCACGGCGGGTACCGTAAGCAGTTCCGCCAGCATCTTCTACAACCCGGCAGTTCTGGCGTACCAGACAAGATTCGTGGACGCCTCGTTCGGCTACGTCGGATGGATTGCGGACATCGACTACAACCAGGCCAGTATGGCCTTTCGTCCAAAGGGTGGCCGGTGGGGTGTGTTCGGAGTCTCCCTGATGTTCGTCGACTACGGCTCTATCCAGGGAACGATACGTTCGAACAACGAACAGGGCTTCCTCGATACACCGCTGATCTCGCCCGACGCATTTGCTCTCGGCTTTGGCTATGCGAAAGCGCTTACGGATCGATTCTCTGTCGGAGGAGCCGTTAAGTACGTCAAGCAGGATCTCGGCAACAGTGTCGACCAACTCGCAGATGACGGTAGCTCCGTTACCACGGAGAATTCGAAAAGCGTGGCCGCGTTCGACTTCGGAATTCTCTACAGCACCGGTTTTGAGAGTCTGACGTTCGCCTTCTCGGCACGGAATTTCGCGAAGGAGATTGAGTACGAGGAAGAGAGTTTCCAACTTCCGCTCACGCTTAAGATCGGCGTAGCCATGGACATCACGGATCTGATGGCCGCCGATATGTCGGACATGCACGACTTCACGCTGTCGATCGATGCAGAGCATCCACGGGACTTTCCCGAACAGCTGAAGATCGGCGGTGAGTATATGTTCATGGACACGATTGCACTGCGTGCCGGATACGTCTTTCCTACGGACGAGCAGGGAATTAACCTGGGTGTCGGCGTTCGCCGCTTCGGCATACGCGCAGATTATGCGTACACAGACTTCGGCATTTTCTCATCTGTGCACAGGCTCTCGCTGTCCGTGGGTATCTAGGATGCAGATGTGGGTAAATTGAATTCAGGAGCTCTTATGAGTCCTTGCTTCAGAAGAAACAGGCTATCAGCCCGTCTCTGGCTGTTCGCGCTCGTCGGCCTGGTGCTGTCGGTGGCGGCGTGTGATACCGACCCCTCAACGCTTTTCGATCCGGACGCAACGTTCGGTCCGGATCCCGTCATCAGCGGAATTGCTCCGGTCGATTCAGCGCTGGCCGGCGTGTCTGTCGTGACGATAACCGGGGAGAACTTCTCAACGCGCCCGGGAGAAAACCTCGTCTATTTCGGGACCACCAGAGCGCCGACGTTATCGGCCACTGCGACTGAGCTCACGGTTCGTGCGCCCAACGAGCCTTCACCCGACGTGACGATCAAACTGGCTGTGATCGGAGCCGAGAACTTCAGCAACAACGTCAACTACAGGCTGAACCCGGCCGCCACGTCCTTTGCAAACATAGGTGGGTTTGAGGAGCCGGTTGGCATCACATCGGATTCGGAAGGCAACCTCTACGTGTCGATGCTGGCCAACTCTGTCCCGGCTGGGATTCAGATTGTTACTCCGGATGGCGCTCGATCAGAATATGTCGCATCGACCTTCAGGTGGGATGATCTGGCGCTTGGCCCTGACGGATATTTGTACGCCGTCCGTAATCTCAGGGCCGTGTTCCGCTTTCCTCCCGGCGGTGGTGGCCAGGAAACATGGACCGCACTTGTCGACCGCAGCGTTCGCCTGTCGGCCATCACGTTCGACGACGCGGGCAATCTGTGGGGTGGCGGCGGCAATGCACAGATCTTTCGGATAGCTCCGGACAAGAGCGTGCTTATTGTTGATTTTGACGGGGTTGTCTCAGACATGGTGGTGTTCTCGGGCTTCTTGTATGTAGCCGTGGAGCGAGAGGGCGCATCGACCGTCGAACGCCTCCCGCTGGATGCAGGCGGAAACCCTGGCACGGTCGAGACCTATTTCTCCGTAACTGACGCTGTCGGCAGTGAGTTTGTCCCGGGCAATGCCCTTGCGTTTGCCACTACAGGAGAGCTGTTTATAGGAACCGAGTTGCCCGATCCGGTTCTGTTCGTGCGTCCCGACGGCTCCTGGGAGAGCTTGTACCCGGGCGTTCTTGAACCCACAGTCTCAGGGCTGGCGTGGGGTCCGGATCCGTTTCTCTACGTGGCAAAAACTGCAAACGCGGACATTGGCACGGACGCGGACATTGTGCGGATAAATACGCAGCGCGAGGGTGTGCGCTAACCCTCACTTACGTCTTTTAAACTCGAATTCAGAAACATCGAAAGAGGCATGACACAAATGAAGAAAGTACTGATACCACTCGCAGCACTGCTGCTTATTCCGGTGCTGGCGAACGCTCAGACCGAGTGGGATCTGCAGGGCGAATTTTGGCCGCAGATCTTGCTCGACAACGCAATCGGATCAGGTCATGGCATTGCGGTTGATGGAATGGACCGGCTCTGGTTTCAACCTTTTAGCAAGAGCGACAGCGTTGACACAGGCGGCGGCGTCTACGAGGCCGTAAGTGCGACTTATGTCTTCAACGCCGACATGTCGCTTGTTGAAGTCCTGAAGTTCGTATCGCTTCCCGGAGGCGTCACCGATACGCTCGGATTCGACGCGCTTGCTGATAATGGGCGCGGCTTGCGTGCTGACGGCAATGGCGACATCCTCATGTCGTTGGACAAATCCCTGTACTACCTCGATCACACGACCGTCGGCGACGGCGATGGCATTGCCACGGGGTTCAAGCGGGCCTTCAACGATGGTAGCACCGGATACTGTGCCGTGAACGCAGCGGCAGTGGCCACGGACACCGGAAACATCTTCATTGGCTCCGTGTGTAGCGGTGATGATGCATCGCCCAGGGAACTCAACCCCACAGATCTGGGTGACCTCGGAAATGTGGCGGACATTTCCGTCGGGTTTTCGCGGTCTTTCGAGGTATCACCGGATGGTAATTCCGTGTTGTGGGCAGGCTATACGAACAACGCGGTAATTCTGTACCAGCGGGCCGATGAGTTCTCCGCCTGGGATTCCATTGGCACCGTGCTTCGCGGCATGGACAGCGAGTCCATGACAATCAACCGGGCCACCGGAAATCTATGGGTTGGCTCAGGATCGCCGAACGATGCACCCAACCGTTACGTACTACCCGATGGTACACCCGTCGTAACGAACTGGAACTCGAACACCTGGTATGAATTCGCTCTCGCGGACGTCATTGATGGCGATGCTGTCGAGACGCCTCTCGGATCCATAACCTGGGGCGAGTGCCAGACATTCACGGCCGGTGTTTGCAATGAGACGGGGGGTCGCCCGCGCGGTCTTGCCTTCAGCAACGACGGCAATACAGCATGGGTCACTCAGTTCAGCCAGACGGCTCCGGCTATGTACTATTACACCGTGGGCACGACGTCTATCGATCAAGTGGACTCGACCGTTCCGGAGAGCTACACACTCTCGCAGAACTACCCGAACCCGTTCAATCCATCAACGACGATTGAGTTTGCGCTCAAAGAGTCGCAACATGCACAGCTGAGTGTGTTTGACATGATGGGTCGTGAGGTTGCGGTGCTGGTCGACCAGACTATGATGCCCGGCACCTACGAGGCGACGTTTAATGCCGATAACCTGTCGTCCGGCATTTATCTGTATCGTCTGCAGGTCGGTGCAACGCAGCTGACCGGCACGATGACGCTTCTGAAGTAGGACAGTTCGGTTGGAACATCGGTTGGAGAAAAGGGGCCCCGGCGTACGGAGCCCCTTTTCTTTGGCCACCTGTAGTCAACGGGCATATCGTAGCCGCACCGGATCTCACCCGATCGTCAGACGTTGCCCTGACAAGCGCCCATTTCAAACTGTTGGCCCCGTGAAACTCAGCCAATCACACGTACGTGCCTTCCTCGTTGCTGCCTGGACTCTTGCGGGCGCCCTGGACGTGCATGGTCAGGCAAACCTTCGAGTCACAGACGCACCGTTGCCGCTCGTCCAGGAGGCGGGCGCTCATTTCATCCAACCTCGATGGTCACCCGATGGTTTGCGTCTGGCGTTCACGAGCGAATCGTACCGCGGGATCTGGATCGCGAGCAAGAACGGTACCGGAGTCACTCAGATTTCGGATGATAATTCGGCGGGCTTCGGTTTCAGCTGGTCGCCCGACGGATCAGCCATCCTCACGCGCGTAGCCCGATACGATGGTCGGCGACGTGCAGACGCGGTCAAGCTTCTGGAGGTGGATGGTAGGAGCGAACGACTTCTTTCCGAATACAGGGAGAACATGCCCGTCCTTCCACAGTGGTCGCGCGATGCCGCGCACATAATTCTTCATGACGAACGAGCGCTTGAAGTGATCGC
>JABDKH010000294.1 GCA_013002345.1 Rhodothermales bacterium | reverse complement strand
TCACTCCGCGAGCGAAGCTGCCCCCAAGATTGTGCGCAGACTCTTTCCACTGGATGTTACGCCGGTGATACGGCTCTTCTTCGTGGCAACGCCCGCACACACCTTCATCCAGAGATACGCCCAACCGGGCGTTTCCATCCGGATTGAATGGGCTGTGCTGGCTCGCCGGTCCGTGGCAGGCCTCACACTGGATGTTCGCCTTCGCCGCGAGATCCGGATAGTTCGCAACCATGTCGGCCCAGTTCGCACCCGGGACGACATTTCCAGCTGTATCCGCCGGGAATACCCAGCCCAGGGCAGCCTGAACGTCATCGAACCCACCATTGACGGCCGTCACGTCCGTGTTGTAGCCGACGGTGTGGCATTCGATGCAGTTCTCGTTGTAGTGACTGCTCTTCAGGCCATCGATGGCCAGCGTGAACATGTCCGCGTGACCGGTCTGTTCCCACGTGTTCTTCGTGTTGAAGTGACACGTGCCGCACTGACCTGCCTCCACACCCGCGTACGTCGCGGCAGTAATCACGATGCTGGCATCACTTGAACCGGACGCCGTCGTAACAGTCAGATTGATTGTGTAGTCACCCTGAACATCCGGACGGAATGTATTCCACATTGTCCCTGCACTGTCCAGCGTGGCTGAAGAGGCCGGCGCCGGCGTGATGGACCATGCGTAGGACGTGACGTCCTCGCCTTCGGTGTCCGTTCCCGAAAGGTAAACGAGTTCACCAACTCCGACGACCTTCAGCCCCGTCGACGGTGCTGTCGTCCACCCGAGTTCATTCAACTCAAAGTGACTGAGTGCCTCGACCGTGATCTCGGCCTCAGGTTGAAGGTTAAGTATGATTTGTGTGCCGGCCACCAGGAAGATGGTCGACACCATAAGTACCAATCCTTTCATATATCGCTCCTCCAGGCAATTCGCGGCGACTTCCTCTTTAATTGCCAGTCGCTCTGGAACGCCACTTTCGGTGCTTTACTGGATTGACCGTGGAGTCCTTGGCCGTCACAGCGCAACATGAGGTGGTGCGTGACCTCGGGTTCCCGATCGCTCGTACCGCAAAAGGCAAAGAACTTCAAAGAACGTCCTCAACTACCATGTTCGCGCCAATCGTACGCGAACTCCACCTACTCAAATCGAAGCATCAAACGCCTTTTGCGATGCTGTAGAATAGCAAACAGACCGACAGAAATCATAGGCCATAGCCGCATGGAATTGTAGGGGGATCTCCTACGCGTCATGGCCGGAACTGCCTCGCGGGATTGGTGAGATCCAGGCGCTGAAAAACGGTCAAAACGGCCGCAACAACCTCGTTTTTGGTACGTCGTACTTAACGCGTTGTCCTGCACTCGGGAACAGCGTCGCTACTTCAGCAGAACGAACTTCTTAAGGTCAACAAAGCTGCCCGCGGAGAGCCTGTAGACGTAGACGCCATTCGAAAGACCCTGGCCGTCAAACAAGACGCGATGCATCCCTCTCGTCTGGTCCTCATCAACAAGCGTCATCACAACACGCCCGAGTGCATCGAAGACCGTGAGGTTGACTCGTGTGTCCGCTGGCAACGTGTAGGAGATGGTCGTTGTCGGGTTGAAGGGATTCGGGTAATTCTGATTCAAGGCGAAGTCCTCTGGCGTCTCTTCGACCGATAGCATCACCGTCGCGCGATCCGACCCTCCCCGGCCATCGGATACCGTGTACGAAAAGCTATCCTCGCCCACGTATCCGGCATCCGGGGTATAAACGAAAGCACCGCCGTCCAGCTTTTCGACAGAGCCATGACCCGCAAGTTCGTGCGATATCACGCTCAGCGTGTCACCGTCGAGGTCGACATCATTCAGGAGCACGTGGATCGTAATGCTCTCTCCCGAGAACGCTGCGACATGATCGTCGGCCGCCTTCGGCGCCTCGTTTCCGCTGAGCGACAGCACAAACGCACGCGCCTCGCCCTGGTACAATCCGTAGCCCACAATCCTGCCGCTGCTGTTGACGTCACGAGCCTCAACCAGCGTCCATCCGGATTCCGCCGGTATCAGGGCATTGAGGTCCAGCAATGATTCGCCAATCCACAGCGACGCTCTCAAATCCATGGCCGATGTCTTGGCCGGGTCCACCCCGATGTCCATCGACTTGCCGAAGCGCATCGCGGTCGGCCCCTCGTTTAGAAGATCTGCCAGGACGTCATTAGAACGCAAAGTCGTCGCTTCGGACTTGCCGGCACCGACCGATGATGAATACGCACCAACGATCCATCCCGAATCGTTGATGCCGTAGGCCTCTGCGAACGTGGAACCGGTGACGTCAAAAGAGAATTCGCTTCCGTCTGGATCCCAACGCGTAGCACTGATGACCCCGGCCGTTTCCTTGCTGCCGACGGCCACTCCGAGACCATTTACGGCATAGGCCCGGGTATCGTCACTCCCGATTCTCTGCACCTGTTGTACCGTACCGCGAATGGCGGACTCGGTACCACTCTGACTGACTGTCAATCCAACCAGTTGACCACTTTCGTTGATAGACTCTGCCTGGCCCGAACTCACGCCATCGACCGCTATCTCACTCATTATGCCGCCGGTCCAGACTACCGGGCGGAAATCTCCAGCACCGAGCGACGTACCAACAACCTGGCCGGCGTTGTTCACGTCGAACGCGACACTGAACGCACCATCAAGAGTCGGCAGAAGAGTGCTCTCTGTCTTCTCCGGTCCGAGCTGCCAGACGGCCGCGGTAATCTCGCCATCCTGTTCAATGGCCCCGACCACCTGCCCGACGTCGTTGACCCCAAACGCCTGGCTGTAGCGTGTCTCGTCCGAATCGATCTCCAAAATGGAATTGTCGGTCCAGATGAAGGCCTTTACGACGCCAGCTGTCGTCAGCGACGTGCCTACGACCACGCCGTCGTCATTGATCGCAAACGCACGGCTTCCACGACCACCGAGAGTCCCCGTCTCCTCAATCGTGAACCGCAGAGAGGTTACTGTTACACGTACTGTGCCGACGTCCTCGCCGCCGTTTCCGTCGCTGACCGTATAGACGAACTCATCCTCACCAAGGAATCCCGTTTCCGGCGAGTACCTGACGGTCCCGGGTGCGGAACCGATCTCCGAGACTCCGCGCGTCGCTTCTCCTACGGATGTTACGGTCAGTGCGTCACCGTCCGCGTCGTAGTCGTTGTCGAGGACCCGGATGACGACCGGGGCTGAATCACCTGTGGTTGCGGCGTCGTCTGTGGCAACGGGTGCATCGTTCACCGCGTCGATCGTGATGCGAACCGTTGCCGTGTCGGAAACGGCTTCCTTGTCATCAACGATCGTGTATTTGAATGAATCGGTCCCATTGAAGTCCGCCGATGGCGTGTAGACCACGACCGAGTCGTTCCTGACTGTCACGGTTCCGCTGACAGGCGACGTGATGCTGTTGATTCGGAGCTCGTCATCCTCGGCGTCCGTGTCGTTAAGAAGCAGATTCAGACTCGACGCAACGTCCTCCGCAACGGAGAACATATCGTCGACGGCGACGGGGGTGTCATTTACGGGAATGACGCGGAAACTGACAGTCGCATCGGCCGATTCGTCTGTGCCATCGGATGCTCTATACGTGAACTGATCGGACTCCGTCTCGGACCCGTCATGAACGTACGTAAACGACCCGTTTGCCTGGAGTGTCAGAGTCCCGTGTGAGACGTCTGTGACCAGAATCGCTGACAGGGCGTCGCCGTCGGCGTCGCTGTCATTGTCGAGTACACCGCGAGGCACGCGGCCGGCGATGGCGTTGAGTCGTCCGCCTTCGTCGAGAGGATAATCGTCGTTGTTTGCAACGGGGACACTGTTTCCGTTGTCCACGGCGATCGTGAAGCGCTGCTCTGCGCTTTCGGTGCCATCTGAGGCCAGAAGCACTATCTCGTGGTCACCTATGTCTGCCGGGGAAGGCGTTCCGATGAGGCTCGCCGTGCCGTCTCCGTTGTCCACAAGCGCCAACCAGTCTGCGATGACGGATGCGGAAATCGTGACCGTGTCTCCATCAGGATCCTGCACGGTGATCGCGTACGAATACAGGATTTCCTGTGTCGCGGAGATAACCGGTTCGCTCGTGAATTGTGGCGGATCATTGACATCGTCGACCACGATGGTGAAGCTCTGCTGGTCGCCCTCAATGCCGTCCGAGATGGAGATCACTATGTCGTGATCACCTACGTCGGATGCGGCAGGCGTTCCCGAGAGCACGGCCGTTCCGTTCCCGTTGTCGATCAGAGTGATCCACGACGGGCCTACCTCCAGCGTAAATACAATAGTATCGTCATCCGGATCGATCGCCGAGACGTCGTACCGGTACTCCTGGTTCTGAACGGCTCCGGTCAGTGGTGTGCTTGTGAAGAATGGTGAGTCATTCGTATTGCCGACATCGATCGAGAACGACTGCTGGTCGGACGCCTCTCCGTCGCCGACGGTAATCACCACAGGATGCAAGCCAACGTCGCTGTTCTGCGGAGTACCTGCAAGTACACCGGTGCCGTCGCCGCTGTCGACAAACGTGAGCCACGAGGGAAGCGTGCTTGCCGCAAGGATTATCGCCGGCCCATCGGGATCTGCGGTTGTGATCACATAACGGTACTCGACTTCCTGACTGGCCGACTGAACAGGCGTGCTCGTTATTCTCGGAGGATCGTTAACCGGTATAATCTGAATCCGGACAGTTGCCGTGTTCGACACGAAGATGCCGTCGTTCGCGATGTAGTCAAACTCGTCCACCGTGGTCTCAGAGCCGTCATGTTCATACGCAAAAGAACCATCCAGGTCGAACTGGAATGAGCCGTGATCAACGCCCGAAATGAGTGTAGCCGAAAGGGCGTCTCCATCCGGGTCGTCGTCGTTGTCGAGTACGCCCGCCGGATCTCCTCCGGCAGTCGTGACCAACGTGCCTCCTTCCAGGACCGAATAGACATCGGCCACCGCGACGGGAACGTCGTTTGTGTTGCGGACGGAGATGACGAATGTCTGGTCAGCGAACTCGCCAAGTGCATCAGCAACGCGGAGCACGACTGGGTTGTCGCCGACGTTTGTATTCGACGGCGTCCCGGCGAGCGTCCCCGTGCCGTCACCATTGTCAGTGAGTATCAGCCACGCTGGAACCTGCCCCGTGAGCGTAAGGACGTCTCCCCCATCGTCGTCGACAGCCTGAATGGTGTAGGAGTAGGGCTGATCCTGCAGCGCACCGGTAACCGGAGGACTGACAAAGCGCGGCGGATCGTTCGTATTCACCACGACAATGGTAAAGTTCTGCGGTGCAGAGTCAATACCATCGCTAACACGCAGTGCGACAGGGTTATTGCCGACGTGCTCGTTTTCGGGCGTGCCAGCCAGCAGCGCAGTCCCGTCTCCGTTATCCGTGAACACGAGCCAGTCGGGGAGGGTCAGAGCGGTCAGTGTCAGGGTAGTGCCCGTATCGGCGTCTGAGGCAGACACGACATACTGATACTCCAGGTCTTCGGTCGCAGTTGTGACAGGGGTGCTTGTGAAGATCGGAGCATCGTTCGTGTTCGCGACCGTCACGGAGAAACTCTGCTGAATCGTCTCGACTCCATCGGAGACTGAGAGTACGACAGGGTGGACACCCACGTCTCGGTTGCGCGGATTGCCTGAAAGCACTCCTGTTCCGTTGCCGTTATCTACGAACGATAGCCAGGTTGGTATCGTGACCGCACTCAGCGCGATGGCGTCGTCGTCCGGATCGCTGGCGGTGACATTGTAGGTATACGGGGTATCCTCGGATGCTTCGGTTGGAGGCGCGCTCGTGAAGGCCGGCGCATCGTTCGTGTTGGTGACGCTAATCGAGAATGACTGCGTGGCCGTGAGGTTGCCGTCGGATACCTGAAGCTGGACGGGATTGATACCGACATCATCGTTGAGCGGTGTGCCGGAGAGACTTGCCGTCCCGTCACCGAAATTCGTCAGCGTCAGCCATGAAGGAAGCGTTGGTGCACTAAAGACGAGTGTCGTTCCAGCGTCCAGATCTGAGGCTGTGACGGTATACGTATAGACCTGATCTTCTATCGCTCCGGTTACCGGAGCGGACGTGAAGAACGGCGGGTCGTTCTTGTCGGAAATCGTGATGGTGAAGGACTGGGTCGTTTGGACGGTCCCGTCGGTGGCGCTCAGGACAACATCGTGCAGGCCGATCTCGCTGTTCGAGGGGGTCCCCGATAGTGTACCGGTTCCGTCGCCCGAGTCGGAGAAGCTCAGCCACGAAGGTAGAGTCGGTGCTGTAATAGCGATCGTATCACCGTCCGGATCCGTGACCACGACGTCATAAACATAAGCGGCGTCCTGGGAGCCCGTCGTGACCGGCGTGCTCGTGTAAATCGGAGCGTCGTTCGTGTTCGAGACGGAAATGGTGAACGACTGCTCGTCGGTCAGGCTGCCGTCACTCACGCGTATTACGACCGAATTGGGTCCGACGTGCTGATTGCGGGGCGTTCCTGTCAGCGTCGCCGTTCCGTCTCCGTTGTCGAGAAGCGCCAGCCACGTTGGAAGAGTCGTGGCAGAATAGGACAGCGTTGTGCCAACATCCGGGTCGGAGGCCGTTGCCGTATAGGTGTAGGCGAAGTCCTCCGTTGCAGCGGTAACCGGGGCGCTCGTGAAGAACGGAGGATCGTTCTTGTCAGCAATCGTGATGGTGAAGGACTGGGTAGTCGGTGCCGTCCCGTCGGTCGCCCGCAGGACGACATTGTGAACGCCGATATTGCTGTTGGTCGGTGTGCCGGAAAGGGTTGCCGTCCCGTCGTCGTTGTCCGCAAGGCTGAGCCAGGATGGAAGAGTCGGCGCAGTTATCGTCACGGAGTCGGCGTCCGGATCAGACACGGTTACGGGGTAGAGATAGGCCACGTCCTGCGATCCCGCCGTGACGGGGAGACTCGTAAAGACCGGAGCGTCATTTGTGTTGATGACCGTAATTGTGAACGACTGGGTATCAGAGAGACTGCCATCCGAGACGTCTATCTGCACGGGGTTCGAGCCGACGTTCGCGTTCAGGGGCGTTCCGATGAGACTTGCGGTTCCATCACCGTTGTCGGTGAATGTGAGCCAGGAGGGCAGTGTTGGAGCTGTGAAGATGAGCGTTGTCCCACCGTCCGGATCCGAGGCGGTCACCGTATAGGTATATGTCTGATCTTCGGTTGCACCCGTCACCGGGGCGGAGGTAAAGAACGGTGGATCGTTCTTGTCCGACACGGTAACGCTGAACGACTGAAGGGTCGAAATCGTACCGTCAAAGGCATTCAGGACCACGCTATGAATACCGATGTCGCTGTTGGATGGTGTGCCGGAAAGGGTTGCCGTCCCGTCGGTATTGTCGGTAAGGCTGAGCCATCCCGGCAACGTAGGCGCAGTAATGCTGATCGAATCCCCATCGGGGTCCGTTACCACGACGTCATAGACATACGCGGCGTCCTGCGCACCTGTCGTGACGGGAGAGCTCGTGAAGACCGGCGGGTCATTCGTGTTCGCAACCGAGATCAGAAAGGACTGCTGGTCAGTCAGGCTTCCATCGCTGACGCGCAGGACGACTGCATTGGCTCCGACGTCATCGTTCGTGGGCGTACCAGTCAAACTCGCCGTACCGTTTCCATTGTCAATGAACATCAGCCAGGCAGGCAGTGTCGGAGCAGTCAGTACAAGCGTCGTTCCCGCATCCGGATCGGAGGCGGTTACAGCATAGGTGTAGGGCGCGTCTTCCGTTGCGACCGTGACCGGTGAACTTGTAAAGGCGGGAGCCTCGTTGACGTTGGAAACAGTAACCGTAAACGACTGCTGGTCCGAAAGCGTGCCGTCGGATACGGTCAGGGTAACCGCATGTACGCCGACCTCATCGTTACCCGGGGTCCCAGATAGCGTCGCGGTTCCGTTGCCGTTATCCGTGAGCGTCAACCAGGTGGGCTTCTGCGTTGCCGTGATCGTGCGCGTGTCCCCGTCGGGATCCGCCGTCGGCACCGCGTAGCTGTAGAGCACATCCTGCGTGCCCGTCGTGACCGGGGTGCTGGTGAATGACGGCGCATCGTTGACGTCCGCCACCGTGATCGTAAAGGACTGCTCATCGAAAAGCCCGCCGTCGCTGACCCGGATCGTCACCGGATTGC
>JABDKH010000293.1 GCA_013002345.1 Rhodothermales bacterium | reverse complement strand
GCTCCGGCGCCCGAGGCGATTGCGCCGGACGATGCCTACAACGCGTCATGCAGCGTGAGCCAGACGGAAACCGAGATCCGGGCGACTACGAGATAGGATGTGGTACAAGACTCGGGGGCAGGTCAGTCCACGGTGGTAGACTCTCGCGGATGATGGACATGCAGAGCGTGATCATCGGAGCTGCGAAAGCACGGGGGGCAGCGCCGAAGACGGTCCGGATTCCGGCTGATGATGTTCTCGTTGCAGCCGCGCTCGAACTACGCAGCGCGGGCAAGGGGAATGCCCCGGCCGGAGGCCAATATGGACCGTGTCTCGGCCTCTACGTACCGCCGAGCGGCTACAAGACCGTCGAAGTCGATCCGTTCACCGGCGCTCAAGGCAAGCCCATCAAGGGCGGGACGATTCGAGAGGTGTGCGTGTTCCGGCTCGGTGAGACAACGGTGGCTGACACCTTCTATGAACACGAACCACCTCGGATCCACTACTACTGCACTCGCGCAGGCGCACCTGAACCCGTCTCTCCGGAGCACACACCAGTCACGACCATTGAGGGCGGCCGGGACCGTGTCGAGCGGAGCGAGTACGAGAGAAGTCCGCTGCTCCGGGAGGCGTGCCTCCGCGCGCACGGCTTTCGTTGCGTAGTCTGCGACATCAGTTTGGAGGAATGCTACGGTGAAGCGGCCCGAGAACTAATCCACGTGCACCACCTTGAACCCCTTGCTGTTGCTGGCGGAGCACATCCTGTTGACCCAACCACGGACCTCATTCCAGTGTGTCCTAACTGCCATGCGGTCATGCATCGGAGGCAACCGCCATACACACCCGACGAGATGCGAACTATGCTGCGGCCACACACTCGACGTGTAGCAACACTAGGTCCGCTTCCGCAGCTTGTGGGCCGATCCCAGCCCGACCCGGTAGCCTGACGCAGGCACTCTACGTCGTGGATTCAACCAGTCAGAACGAGGGGGGCGTTCGCCAGCTATGAATAGACCGCACGTGGTCATCCTGGGCGCTGGAGCGAGCCGGTCGTGCTGCGAAATCGGCGACCGCCACGGACGACCGTTGCCACTCATGGACGATCTCATCGAGACTCTCGAGTTACAGCAGCTCATTGACGAGGCAGGCCTCGACCTCACGGAACAGAACTTCGAACTCGTCTATTCACAGCTGGCCAAGGTCGACGACTTCGAAGCTGTTTGTGAGCGGATCGAGAATCAGCTCTTTGAATACTTCGCGGCACTAGAGCTGCCGGAGCATCCAACTGTCTACGACCATCTTGTGCTCGGGCTTCGTCCGAAGGATTTCATTGCCACGTTCAATTGGGATCCCCTGCTGATGCAGGCACTCCGGCGAGCAGATGGCTTCCCCAGACCGAGTGTTGTTTTTCTTCACGGGAACACCGCCATCGGGTATTGCATGGAGCATCGGCCCTCACAAGTTGGGCCACGCGGCGGAAGATGCAGCCAGTGTTCTCGTCCACTGCGCCACAGCCAGTTGCTGTACCCAATCAGCGAAAAGAGCTACAGCGAGCATCCGCTCATCAGCCTGAGCTGGAGCATGCTCCGTGATGCACTAGAGAGTGCTTATATCCTCACGATCTTCGGATACGGTGCACCTTCGTCAGACGTAGAGGCCATCGCCTTGATGCAAGACGGCTGGGGCGACCCGAGTACGCGGAACCTCGAGGAGATCGAGATCATCGACCTTAAGGACTCTGACACGCTCGCAGAAACGTGGGCACCGTTCATCCACAGCCACCACTACAGGACGTGCACTAGCTTCTACGACTCCTTGATCGCCAGGCACCCCCGTCGCACGTGCAATGCCGTATGGAGTGGGATGATGAATCTCGATTGGCCGCGGGAGAATCCAGTACCGGCGAACGCGGCTTGGTCGGAACTGCGCGAGTGGGTGATAGCCCTTGCGAACGACGATCCGGACGAAGCATCTCCCCCCGATTCTTGAATCACGCATGGTCGACCCCACGATGTCTGAGCCAATGAGAAGGAGCCTGCGGTCGGCACGAACGCCCGGCCCGCGCGGCACCAAGTCGCCGCGTCACCCGCTTCGATACATCTGTTGACAATGTCAGCGCCACGATTCGTGCTATTCGGCGCAGGCGCGAGCTACGGGAGCCCCGGAATCGTTCCTGTGTCACCGCCTCTCGGACGCAACCTCTACCCTGCGCTCCGCCGTGCCTTCCCTGCGACATGGGGTGCGTTCTCGAACGATCTTGTCCCGCAGTTCGAATCGCATTTCGAACAGGGCCTGGCTGCACTCATGCGCCTCTATCCAGGGGCAGTTCAACCGTTGCGTGACGGTGCGCCATCGCCGCACGCGTTGATGAAGGACATGGCCCGGTTCTTCCTCGCGTTTGAGCTTGCACCGGGTCGGCAGGATCTGTACTCACGATTCCTCATGTCGTTGTTGAGGTCACCCAATGGCACCGCTACCGCGTTCGCAACTCTCAACTACGAACATTTGTTGGAACGCGCGATGAGTGGACTCGGCCTCAAGCCCAAAGTCCTCCGCCCACACGGGGGATGTCAACTATGGCCAATCTCGGGAGGAATCATCCGTGCCGGACAAGGGCGCGCCATCGGTGCGGGAATGCACAGCATTTCGGCACGCGTGAGAGCGGCTCCGTCTTCGAGGATCCATCAGCGCTTGAACGAACTCGATCAGGCGAGATACCCGTGCATGGCAATGTACATGCCCGGGAAAAACACTCAGGTCGGCCAACGCTACCTCCGACGAATGCAGGCCCGATTCCGAGAGCGCGTGGCAGAAAGCAGGACCGTCGTTCTCATCGGCGTAAGACCGTGGGACGAGGACACACACTTATGGCCATCCATATATAGTACGAGTGCACGTGTACTCTACGTGGGTAGCGACGAGGACTATCGGATTCTCGCTTCAAACAGAGGGCGCACCCGCGCCACGTTGCACATAGGAGACCGTTTCGCACGCGTGCTAGACGTCTTGGCCGACGAGATGTGAGCGGCAGGGATCCTATTGAGACGGCGAGGGAACGTAGGTGCGACCGTTTGCAGACCTGCTCAGCGTGCTGGCGGCGTGGGGGGGGGG
>JABDKH010000292.1 GCA_013002345.1 Rhodothermales bacterium | reverse complement strand
GGACGAACTATGCCTGAGTGTCAAGACGATCAGTACGCACCGCGCCCATGTTCTCGAGAAGACGAATATGAAGAACAATTCCGAGCTGACGCATTATGCCTTCTTCAAGGGGCTCGTGCACTGAAGCAGTAGCGCGAACGGATGCCAGCTAAGGGACCTGCACGGCCTCTTTCGCTCGTGCCATTATCTTATCCTCCTTTGCCGGCGGGTCAGGGCTCGGAATGATGATGTTGAGGCACGCGCCGCCCAGGTCGCCTTTGTAGACCGCCATCTCTCCCCCGAAACCACGCACCCGCTCCATCACACCCAGGAGACCAAAAGAGTTCATCTTGTGCGCCTCGGAGAACTCCATGCCCACACCATCGTCGCAAACCCGCATCGAAAACGCGTGCCGCGTCAGCCGAAGTACGACGTGCACCTTGGTGGCCTGCGCATGACGGACGATATTGGTGAGTGTTTCCTGAAAAATTCTGAAGATCGCGACCGACAGTTCCTCGGACAGCTTGATATGCGGAGGCTCGGTCTCGATGTCGCAAACGATACCGGTCCTGGAAGAGAACTCGCTTGCCTGCCATTCGATAGCGGCAGAAAGCCCGACGTCGTCGAGGATGGCCGGTCGCAGCTCCGAGCATATGCGACTGACCGAGCCGACGGTCGTTGTGATGAGTTCGCCCATTCTGTGGGTCTTTCTGAGCAAGTCGCCTCGCTCTTCTGGCAATCGCTTGTGCAGCCAGCGAACGTCGAGGCTTAGTGCCGTGAGGACCTGTCCCAGCTCGTCGTGTATTTCCCGCGCGATTCTGCTGCGTTCATCTTCTCGTATACTCTGCAAGTGGGCCGTCAGCTCCCGCAGGCGATCCTCGGACTCTCTCAGGTTCCGCTCAGCCTGTTTGCGCTCCGAGATATCCTTGAAATCCTCGACGATGCCGACAATCCTTCCGTCCGGCCTTCGGTACGGCGTGGCCGAAACGATGCAAGGAATCGACTTCCCATCCGAGCACACCTTGTCCGCGTCGTATTCGACGAACTCGTCACCACCGAGCACTCGGGTCAACGGGCATCCGGGTGCGTCACACCTGTCGCCCCAGAATACGTCATGGCACTTTCTGCCGATGATCTCGCTTTTCGGCAGTCCCACCAGCTCGGCAAAAGTATCGTTTGCCCGAAGCACTCGAAAGTCTTTGTCCACGATTCGCATCCCGTCGGCCGCCGTTTCGAATACCTGATCGACTTCGGCCAGCGCCCGTATTGATGCGTCCTCGGCTCGCCGTCGCGCTTTAACGATATGACTCGCAATGAAGGCAAATCCCATGAATGCCATAACGACGGTCAACCGCATCCAGAGTTCATGCCACGTCGGCGCGAATATAGCCTCGTAGAGATCCGAGTCCGCGAAGAACAGTACGTGGTTGCTGGCCTCGAGCAACCAGAAAATCACGCTGATAGCGAAACCGAAGAGGATGAGACCGTTCCCCTCCAGATCTCGGAAGCTAAGACTACCTCGCATTATTATCTCCCTTGGACGTGACACCTGAGGAGAACTTGAAAAGAAAGTCGGCTAGCGCAATCGTTTGGACGCCATTGGATCGCTGCAGTCTCGCGGTCCCGGACGGCGTTACGACCGGCGTCTAAAAGGAAGCGAAGGTCCGAAATGTCGCGTCTCTGATTCTCGTCAGGAATACCTTTGTCGGGTGATCTGTAAAGTTGGATTGCCTTGAGACAAGAGTCAATTCGGGCATGTACTTAAGACGAGTGACGATTGTCCTCAAAGCGACGTCCGTCTTTGCGTTGAAGATGCTGAAGACAAATCAGTGGTATGGAGGGGCCGCTGCGCAGTTGGCGCGCGACATGCCAAATGCTAAAGCGCTGTGGCGCACATGGATTTGCGAGAGCGGCCCCGGAGAGATTGATCAAAACAGCCTCTCGGATGTTTTGCCTCCTGCGGGGCGCACCCAAGGGCATTTCCTTCGGGGCGCCTGCGGCGTCCAAAATGCTAACGCGTTTTGTCGAACAGCAGTCCTCATCTTCATCCAGGACACCCAAAATGAAAAAGGGCCCCACAAGGGGACCCTTGTGAAATCCCAACAGATGCGTGACACATTCAGCTCTTATCCCAAAGATACTTGGAGAGGAGAGCAAGATGACAAAAGCAGAACAGGCAAGACTCGTAGCGTGGAGGCTGAAGATCCTTAGACATGC
>JABDKH010000291.1 GCA_013002345.1 Rhodothermales bacterium | reverse complement strand
CGGCGAACGTGCGCCATCACAGTCCGCGAGTATGCTTTTGCCGCCGCCCAGCGAAAATCCTCCCCGTCGAACGCCGGTCGCTTCTGGCGATCCGCATGAGGAAGATGGTTCGTGTACGTGACCAGACCCCACCCATCCGGATTACTATTCCCGTGTTCATCGCGCTGGCTCTGAACAATCAGCGAGTTCTGGGACTGGATCAACTCGCACTCGACCTTCCGGGGCACCGTAGAATGAAATCCGTAAAGACGACACATTTCAGTTGATCAAAGCGCTAGAGCATTGAATCGCGGCTCACATAATACAGCTTGGCACGACAACGTTTCGGCCGGAGATCGTGGCAGTCACCGCGACGACGACACAAGCTGCACTACCACTCCGCCCAGATCGTTCAACCGGAAACCCTACGCTACCCGGTACTTCGTCAGTCGCCAGAAGTAGAGCATAAGCGCCCCGAAAACCGCCGCCGAAATCAGCATGCCCCACTCGCCGGCCCATTCATGCCCGATGCCTTTCGGACTCGCCGCCTTGTAGGCCGCCCAACCCGCGATCGCGACTCCGAACAGCCCCTCTCCACCGACGAGACCCGACCCGAACAGCACGCCCTGCTCCCGTCGCAGCTCCTTGTCCTCCGGCGACGTCGCCCGGCTCTCGGCGAACTTGCGTAAGAGGCCGCCGAAATAGATCGGGACCATCGTCGACACGGGCAAATAAACACCTACCGAGAATGCCAGGCTGTTGATGCCCAGCAATTCGACCAGAAGAGCAATTCCGATCCCGATCCCGACCAACCCCCACGGCAGGTTCTGATCCAGAACACCCTCGATGACGACCTTCATCAGTGTCGCCTGCGGTGCCGGAATCGCCTCGGTGCCAAAGCCCCATGTTTTGCCAATAAGTATCACCGTCGCGCACACGAACACAGCCGTCGTCAGAACGCCGACCAGCTCGCCGAGCTGCTGTCGCCTCGGGGTCGCACCCAGCAGGAATCCGGTCTTCAGATCCTGAGATGTGTCGCCTGCGATGGACGCCGCGATAGCCACCACACACCCAACTGTCAGCGCCGCCGCCTTGCCCAGATCGTCCGTCCATCCGATCAACAAAAAGAGCGCAGATGTTCCGAGAAGCGTCGCGATTGTCATTCCCGACGTCGGGTTTGATGTCACGCCTACTAGTCCCACAATTCGTGACGAAACCGTCACGAAGAAGAAGGCGAAGATGACAACCAGCACGGCAGCCACCGCTCGGAAAATGAAACTCTCTATGCCGAAAGCCTGCGGTACCGTTGTAAGTACAATGGCGATAATCAGCGCCCCGATCCCGACTACGTTCAGCGGCAGATCATTCTCCGTTCGCTTGATAAGCGCATCGGTTACTCCACCAAGTCGTTCTCTGAGCTGCCGCGCTCCGATCTTGAAGCTCTCGACCATAGTCGGGAAACTCTTCAAGAGCGTCACGAGTCCGCCCGTCGCCACCGCACCTGCACCGATGTAGCGCACGTAGCGTGTCCAGATCTGACTCGGACTCATGTCCGTGATAAGGTTGGTCGTCTCCGGGTAGAGCGGATCGACGCGCCCCTCGCCAAATAGAGCGATCATCGGGATCAAGATCGCCCACGACAGCAGGCTCCCGCCAACCATGATTGCCGCCACCTTCGGACCAAGGATGTAACCGACTCCAAGCAGCGCCGCCGACATCTCGCATGAGACCTCTCCCTTCTTGACGATCGGCAACCGAACCGCCACCTTCTCGGGAAGCGCATGCAGGAATCCGAAAACGAACTTGACCAGCGCTCCGACCCCAAGTCCGAGGAATACGTTGCGCGCCCTCGCTCCACCCGTTTCACTGGCGACAAGTACCTCTGCACAAGCTGTCCCCTCGGGATACGGCAGTCGACCGTGTTCGCCGGCGATGAGATATCGTCTGAGCGGGATCATGAAAAGCACGCCCAGCAATCCTCCGCACATCGCCAGCAGGGTCATCTGCAGCAGGCTCGGACTCATGTTCCACATGAAGAGCGCGGGCAACGTAAAGATCACGCCGCTGGCTACGGAGCTAGACGCAGAACCGACCGTCTGAGCGAGGTTCGCTTCGAGCACCGACGACTGAAAACCGAACACCTGGAAGGCGCGAAAAAGCGCGATGGTCAGCACCGCCACCGGAATCGAGGTGGAGATGGTAAGACCGACCCTAAGGCCCAGGTATGCATTGGCCGCGCCGAAGAGGATGCCGAAGAAGATGCCTGCAACGGCCGCCTTGACCGTGAATTCCCGTAATGACTCGCCCGGAGATACGTAGGGCGGATATTCCAGCCCGGGTGGGATCTCTTCGTAAGCGAGTGGGCTGAGGCCGGTTTTTTCGGTTGAATTCGGCATGCAGGATGGGCTGGCAAAATGCTGGTGGGCGCCGAGAACCTAATCCGGGATGGGGCGGAAAATCAACCCGGGCCGCGAACAGGCCCGCTCTGGGCAGTGATCGTCACTGTGCTTCTGTATTCGTCTGGCGACGACGAAGCGAATTCTAACGCAGTTCGTTGTCCCTGGCCAGAGGCGTCCATCACCGCGCGATGTCATCGCGGCCGAAGAGCCGGGATCCATCGAATGTTGGATTCTCGCGTCTGCGAGCATGATCTTATGCGAGTACGACTAGGTGACCGTCGTCAGCAACCAGCCATTGCCGTCTGGACGTCCGCCAAGAGACACACGAATTGGAGCACCTAAGATCCCCGCCTGCGCGGGGATGACATCAACGTCATTGCGAGAAGGCCGACGCGGCGATCCAGGCGATGAAGAATCGATCACGGTCCCGGATTGCTTCGTTTACTGACGTTCGCTACCAATGACTGGCACCGAAGCGATCCCCGCCTGCGCGGGGATGACAGCAAAATCGTCGCGGGGTCTCTACCCTACCACGTCAATCCATACCCGAACTCAAACAGCGGGTCATAATTCTCATCCCCCACGTTGATCGGATGTTGGTCCACCGACCGCGGCCACGTGAATGACAACTTCCCCGTCGGCGCATGGTCACCGAAAAGCACGTCCGCAATGCCGTCGCCTTCCGATCCAGGCAGCCAGATGGCCATGAACGCTTCACTCGCATCCATTACCCAATCCGCGATCATCGGCCGTCCCGATATCAGCAGGGTCACGACCGGAACACCGGCTTTCGCAGCCGACGAGACCACCGCGTCGTCATCACTGCTCAACTCGAGGTCCAGGTCATCACCATACATCTCCGCATACGGTCGCTCGCCGACGACTGCAATCACTACATCCGCCCCCTCGGCGCCACTTCCATCAGCCGAATATGTTACCTCCGTTCCGTCCGAGACTGCACTGCGAATCGCCTCCAAAATCGTCGTACCCGGCGTGATCGCTCCCATGCCTCCCTGCCAGTCGATCGTCCAGCCGCCACTCTGCATGCCGATATTGTCTGCACCGACACCAACCACATGGATTCGCCCGACATCCTTTGCCAGCGGCAGCAAACCGCCTTCGTTCTTCAGCAGCACCAGAGACTCGCGAACCGCCTGCCGCGCGACGGCGCGGTGCTCGTCGGACCCGACACTCGCCTCAAGCGCACGATCTGCTGTGGGTGACCAGTCTTCATCAAACAGTCCGGCTGCAAATTTCACCCTGAGAATCCGCCGCACGGCATCGTCGATCCGCTCCATCGGCACGCCGCCCTCTTCCACGAGTTCTTTCAGCGTATCGAAGAAAAGCTGGTACCGGTCCGGCACCATAACCATGTCCATACCGGCATTGATCGACGTCTCGATATCGCTCTTGTAATCGCCCGGTAGCTCGTCGATCGCCTTGAAATCTGAAATCAAAAACCCCTCAAATCCCAGTTCTTCCTTAATGATCTCCGTCAGCAACCGCCTGCTCCCCGAACACTTCACGCCATTCCAACTGCTGTAGGATGGCATGATGGTCCCGACGCCGGCCTTGACCGCCGTCACGTATCCCTCCATGTGAATCCGCCGTAACTCCTCTTCGCTCAGCGGCACATCGCCGCGATCGAACGGATAGGTCGAGCCATCCCACAGGGTGACGCCGGTACCGATCACCGTGCCGCCATCGCCTGCCAGGTGCTTCGCACAGGCAAGCACGCGCGTCGGATCGCTTAGATCGTCGCCCTGCAGACCTCGCACCGCGGCCGCCCCCAGCTCCGCAACGAGCATCGGCTCCTCGGCAAATCCCTCGTACGTTCTCCCCCACCGGTCATCTCGCGGCACCGCGACGCACGGAGCAAAGTCCCAGTTCATTCCCGTCGCCTTTACCTCCTTTGCGGTGATCCGGGAGATCTCCTCGACGAGTTCCGCGTTGCGCGTGGCCCCGAGCCCGATGTTGTGCGGGAAGACGACGGCTCCGATGACGTTCGAGTGTCCGTGAACCGCATCGACGCCGTACAGGAGCGGAATGGCAAGCCTCGTCTCAAGAGCCTTCGCCTGGTATCTCTCGTAAAGCGCTCGCCAGTCTTCCAGACTGTTGGTTTCCGGATCCGATCCACCACCGCTCAAGAGAGAGCCGAACATGTAATCCCGAATATGATCCACGTCCTCGAGGAACTCCTGATCCGGCTGCGTCATCTGGCCAATCTTTTCGTCGACCGTCATCCGGGCGAGAAGCTCGTCAACTTGTGCGTCAAAAGAAACGAACACGGCCTGACTCATCGGCTCCGTCACGGAAGAATCGGAGTACTGGTCCACGCACGACGACAGCATGACCATCATTCCAAGCAACGCAATAAATCTCATTGGAAACTCCTCCACGACGGATGAAAGACTGAACGAGGACCGATCCTGCGAATAGTACATATTCGGCCGTACAATCCGGCCTCGATTGAAGATAAGATTCCTTGAAAGCGGTTCCGATGTGCCGTGGCATCGATCGGGACTTGAGGGTCGTCATATAGTGCGATCAAACGGCACCTGTATACTTTTACGCCTTTTCACCGATACGAAAACCTGCACGCAACGTATCATTGAGCCACCCGCAACGACGCGTCGACCGGTTTCGCGGCCCATGGTCGCTCGTAGCGCCACGCCCGACAGGGTCCGTCCACGCGGAACGACCGTCACCACCATCCTGCTTTAGTACCGCATGCGTATCCTGAACGTCGTCGGAGCCCGACCGAACTTTATGAAGATCGGTCCGATTCATCGGCAGCTGGCGAAAGACCCCCAATTTGACCCTGTGCTGGTCCACACCGGACAGCACTACGACGAGCGCATGAGCGAGATCTTCTTTCGGCAGATGGAGCTCCCGGAACCCGACATCTACCTCGGTATCGGTGGAGGATCGCACGCCGTCCAGACCGCGCGGATCATGCAGGAATTCGAAACGGTGCTGGACCGTGAGCACGTGGACCTGGTCGTGGTTGTCGGCGACGTTAACTCAACCCTCGCCTGCAGCCTGGTCGCCGTCAAGAGACACATCCCGGTGGCCCACATCGAGGCCGGTCTCCGGAGCCGTGATCGGACAATGCCGGAGGAGATTAATCGAATCGTCACCGACAGCATCTCCGATTATCTGTTTGTGACCGAGCAAAGCGGCATCGACAATCTGCGTGCCGAGGGCGTGCCTGACGCGCGGGTGTTTTTTGTGGGCAACGTCATGATCGACTCACTCGTTCACTTCATGCCGCGAGCTCGCGAATCTTCCGTGGCCGCGAAGTACGAACTGGCCGCCGGCGCTTTTGTACTCATGACGATGCATCGTCCGG
>JABDKH010000290.1 GCA_013002345.1 Rhodothermales bacterium | reverse complement strand
CTGAATGTCTTCTCAAGGAAGGGCCGGGACGGCGCACGCATGCAGGAGATCGCCGATCTGGCCGGCATCAACAAGGCCCTCCTCCACTACTACTTCCGCTCCAAGAACGGCCTGTACGAGCGCGTCTTCGCCCACGTCCTCGAGAAGCTCGTAGAATCGTTTGGAACGAGATTGAGCGACGCGCAAGATTTCGCCGATCTGCTACGCGCCGTCATCGACGGCTACATCGACTTCGTCGCCGGCAACCTGGCGGTCATGCGACTTATGGTGACGGAACATCTCGCAGGTGGAGAACGAATCGCAGAGCGACTCGGCCTGATGATACAGTCAACCGACTCGCCTCCCCGGATCTTTGTCGAACGCATGAACCAGGCCGCCGCACGCGGTGAGATCCGGCACGTCGATCCGCACCAGACGCTCATCACGATCGTCTCAAGCTGCGTCTTCTTCTTCCTCATCTTCCCCACTGTCGAGGCAATCCTTCCACGGGCGAAAGCTGACCGATTGGCTTTCATCCAGGAGCGGAAGGAACATCTGTATGACCTGATCTCGATGTCGCTCCTGCCTGACACGTCCGAAGGTCGAACGAATTCAGAAAGAGAAACCCCAACGGATCGATGACTCTTCTGCTTGCCCTCTCACTATTTGCCGCTCCGAGCGACACACTGAGCCTCGACCAGGCGTATCAGTCTGCCATCGCGGCCTGGCCGCTACGTCAGCAGATCGCGCTCCACGAATCGATCTCGGAACTCCGTACGCGCAACATCGGCGTCCGGCTGCTTCCGGCGATATCCGTCCGGAGTCAGGCCCTGTACTATTCCGATGTCGCGGAGGTGAGCCTGCCCGGAGCAGGTGGATCCCTGCCTCAGCCCAGCAACGATCAGTACAAGGTGGCTCTGGGCGCCGATCAAGTCGTGTACGATGGCGGGGTGACCGCGCAGCTCAAGGAAATCGAATCTCTACAACGCGATCTCGAGCAGGGTAAGATTGCAGTAGAGCTGTACAAGTTGCGGCAGCAGGTAGATGCCGCCTTCTTCGGAATCCTGACGTTTGATTCGCAGGTGAAGGTGCTCGACCTGTTGCTCGCGGATCTCGAATCAAGACTGCAGAAGATCCGGTCGCTCGTCGACAACGGCGTCGCGCTTCAATCTAACGCCGACATTCTCGCCGCTGAAATGATCAGCGTAGAGCAGCAGCGAATCGAGGCGGTCGCAAATCGCGAGTGGGCGTCGAGCGTCCTCTCCGAGCTCATCGACCAGCCCGTCGACGCCAATGACGTACTGATTCTACCTGCAACGAACAATCATCCGACACCGCCACCGGGTCGTGACCGACCTGAGTACGACGTATTCGATCTCGGTCGCAAAGCACTCGGCGGCCAGGCGGCGCTGATCAGTCGCCGGGACCGACCTTCAGTGGCCCTGTTCGCCGAGACCGCTTTCGGTCGCCCACCGGGCCTGGACTTCTTCGAGACGGACTTCAAGCCGTTCTACTCGGCGGGCATCCGCATGAACTGGAACCCCTGGAAGTGGAAGACGGGACGTCGCGATCGCCGCATTCTCGACCTCCAGAAGAACCTGATCGACGCGGAAGAGCAGTCTTTCTCGAAGCAGATTGCGATTGCCGTGCAGAAAGATCTCAGTGAAGTACGGACCCTCGAACAATTACTTTCTCGCGACGAGAAGGTACTTACGCTTCGCGCCCGAATCTCGAAACAGGCGGCCAGTCAGCTCGACAATGGCGTGATCACCGCGAGCGAATACCTCACAGAGCGCAATGCGGAGAGCAGGGCACAGCTGGCGATGCAACTCCACCGTATCCAACTCTCCCGCGCCCGGGCGGGTTACCTGACAACCATAGGAAAATGATGATGACGAGTACGGCTAATCAACGGACCTGTCGGCTTCGATTCCGACCGATCGCGCTTGCTGCTGCCCTGGTCCTGGCAGGCTGCACTGGTGGAGATGAACTCGCGGACGCCTACGGCAACTTTGAGGCAACGGAGGTCATCGTGTCCGCCGGCGCCACCGGGCGCATCATGCGTCTGGATGTGACGGAAGGGCAGACGGTGGCGAAAGGATCTGTTGTCGGTATCATAGACACGGTTCAGTTTGCACTGCAGAAAGCGCAACTCAAGGCCAGTCGGCGGGCGGTACGCTCAAAGCTCGCCGGCGTCGACGCACAGATTGCTGTGACGACCGAGCAGCGGCGCGTGGCGAACCGGGATCGCGACAGGCTCACGAGACTCCTCGCCGACAACGCGGCCACACAGAAACAACTGGACGACGTCGATGGCCAGATCTCTGTATTGGATCGGCAGATTGATCTCGCGCGAACGCAGCTCTCGACAATACGTGCTGAGATGGTCGCGTTCGATGCGCAGATTGCGCGAGTGCAAGATCAGATTGAGAACGCACTGATCATCAATCCAACATCCGGCACGGTGCTTACAACGTATGCCGAGCCCCGGGAAATCACGGCCTACGGAAAGCCCCTGTACAGAGTCGCCGACCTGGCCGTCATGGAGCTGCGCGCGTACGTCAGCGGCGATCAGTTGCCGCACATCCGCCTGGGCCAGACGGTCGACGTCCGCATCGACGAGACCCGGTCCGAAAACAGGTCGATGGAAGGAGAGATCTCATGGATCTCCTCCGAGTCCGAGTTCACACCGAAGCTCATCCAGACGAAGGAAGAGCGGGTCAATCTCGTATACGCCTTCAAGGTGCGTGTCGAGAACCAGGATGGATCGGTGAAGATCGGAATGCCCGGAGAAGTCTGGCTCCCAACGAATTAAGATCCCGACGCGCCACACTCACACCTCATGTCCAACTCACTCGCGATCCACGCCACCGGACTGACGCGAAGCTACGGCAAGTCGCCAGCGCTCGGCGGCGTGTCGTTCTCCGTAGACGAAGGTGAGCTTTTCGGTTTCATCGGGCCGGATGGCGCCGGAAAGACGACGCTTTTTCGCATCATGGCGACCCTCCTGCTTCCCGATGAGGGCGAGGTCTTCGTGGACGGACTGCACGCCGTGCGTGACTACAAGGCGCTGCGCAAGCGACTGGGTTACATGCCCGGCCGGTTCTCGCTGTACCAGGACCTCACTGTCGAAGAAAACCTGTCCTTCTTTGCCTCTGTGTTCGGCACCACCGTAGAAGAGAACTACGAGCTCATCAAGGATATCTACATCCAGATCGAGCCGTTCAAGAGAAGGAAGGCGGGACAGCTGTCCGGCGGAATGAAGCAGAAGCTCGCCCTGTCCTGCGCTCTCATTCATCGTCCGCGTGTGCTACTCCTCGATGAACCGACCACCGGCGTCGATGCGGTCTCGCGTCAGGAGTTCTGGGAGATGCTGCTGAAACTCAAGGCCTTCGGAATCACGATCGTGGTGTCGACTCCCTACATGGATGAGGCAAGTCTGTGCGACCGTGTCGCGCTGATCCAGGATGGACGACTGCTGGAAGTCGCAACGCCTGACGATGTAATGGCCGGGTACGCGCGGCCACTCTTCGCGATCAAGACAGAACGAAGATACCCGTTGATCAAGGCGCTGCGCGGGTATGAACATGCGCATTCCGTCTACGCTTTCGGTGAGTACGTCCACTATACCGACAGGCGAAAGGATGTCGATGAGACGATGCTGACGGACCACGTGCGGCGGCAGGGATTTGTCCAGGCCGAGGTCCATCCAATCAAGGCGGGCGTCGAAGATGTCTTCATCGAACTCATGACACAGTAGCCGCGACCACCGTGCAGATCATCGAAGCAAACGACCTGACCAGGAAGTTCGGCGCGTTCACCGCCGTCGACCACATCAGCTTCTCCGTGGAGGCAGGCGAGATCCTGGGATTTCTGGGCGCGAACGGCGCGGGCAAGACGACCGCCATCCGCATGCTGACCGGATTGCTTCAGCCATCTTCGGGCAGTGCGACAGTCGCCGGTTATGACGTCTACTCGCAGCCCGAGAGTATCAAGCAGAACATCGGCTACATGAGTCAGAAGTTCTCCCTCTACGAAGACCTCACGGTAGCCGAAAATATCCGCTTCTACGGAGGGATCTATGGATTGTCTCGCACCTCAATCCGGGAGAAGACGGACCGGCTCCTGGAACGACTCCAACTCTCCCACGCGCGCGACGAGTATATCCGCTCGTTGCCCCTCGGCTGGAGGCAGAAGCTCGCATTCTCGGTGGCACTGATCCACGATCCGAGGATCATCTTCCTCGACGAGCCCACCGGCGGCGTGGATCCGATTACGCGACGTCAGTTCTGGGACATGATCTACGAGACGGCCGCAAGCGGGATCACCGTGTTCGTAACCACTCACTACATGGATGAGGCCGAATACTGCGACCGCATCTCCATGATGGTCGACGGGCGTATTGAAGCGATCGGAGAGCCGGCCGAATTGAAGACACGCTTCAACGTGGAATCTATCAACGATCTCTTCGTCCACCTTGCAAGACCCGAGGCGGTATGAAGAGTTTTGCGGGCTTCGTGGTCAAGGAGTTCTATCACATCTTCCGGGATTACCGGACGCTGCTGATTCTCTTCGGCATGCCCGTCATCCAGCTCACGCTATTCGGTTTCGCGGTGCGAAACGAGGTACAGGACGTCAAGATCGCGTTCGTCGATCCGTCCAACGACTTCATCACGCGGGAGATCAAGAGCCAGATAGAGGCGTCCAGCTATTTCAGTGTCGTGGAACAACTTCCGAACATTCAGGCCGTGCGATCCGAGTTCGAGAGCGGCCGGATCATGGAGGCTGTGGTCTTTGAGCCCAACTTCGCACACCGGCTCTCGCACGACGGCGTGGCAGATGTCATGATCATCACCGACGCGACGGATCCGAACACTGCCAAGACGATGCAGACGTACACGACCGCAATCATACAGGACTATCAGGCGAGACGACTGGGCGCAGGAAGTCTTCGTATCGCGACCGAGGTGCGGATGCGATTCAATCCCGAACTCAAGAGCGTCAATCTGTTTGTACCGGGCCTGGTCGCGCTCATACTCATGCTCGTTTGCGCCCTCATGACCTCGATCACGATCACACGTGAAAAAGAGATTGGGACGATGGAGGTCCTGCTCGTATCGCCGCTGCGTCCGATTCAAATCATCATAGGAAAGGTCATCCCGTACTTCTTTCTGTCGTTCGTCAACGTCATCACGATCCTGGTTCTGGCCCGTCTAGTATTCGGCGTTCCCGTCAAGGGAAGTATCCCGCTGCTTC
>JABDKH010000289.1 GCA_013002345.1 Rhodothermales bacterium | reverse complement strand
ATTGTACTCCACCACTCTGGGCCCATCAATGGTGAGCATCAATCCGACATACAGAAATCCGGTATAGGAATGGCCTTCCTCCGCCATCCCGAGAATTGTCGGGCGAATAATCTGATCCACAACAACTCCCAGGACGGCGTCGTCGAGGATTACGGCAGGAGCGTAGGCACCCATACCGCCTGTATTCGGTCCTGTGTCACCGTCACCCACCCGCTTGTGATCCTGTGCGGTTGCCAACAGAACGAAGTCGGTACCGTCACACAGGGCAAAGACGCTCGCCTCCTGTCCCTCCATGAACTCCTCGATAACGACCGAGTCCCCGGCCTCACCGAATTCGCGTTCAATAAGCATGCGCCGGATCGTTTGCCGTGCGTTGTCAAGCGTCTCACAGATCACGGCTCCCTTACCTGCTGCGAGACCACTCGCTTTGATCACGACGGGCGCGCCGCATTCTTCAATGAACGCTTCTGCGTCGCGTATCTGAAGCGCGTCGAATGTGCGAAAGGCAGCCGTCGGGATTCCATTCCTCAGCATGAATTCCTTTGAGAATGCCTTGCTTCCCTCCAATCGCGCCGCCGCCGCTGTTGGACCTATGATCCGGTGCCCTCGATCTCGGAAGTGATCAACGATGCCATCCACAAGCGGCTGTTCAGGGCCGACGATTGTTAGATCGACACGCTCGGTTTCGACGAGCGCGCACAGGGCAGGGACATCCGAAGCGGCCACCGGCACGTTTCGCGCATCTACTCCCGTACCTGCGTTACCGGGAGCAACGAGGATTTCATCAACCCCGGCACTCGCAGTCAGTGCGTGAACAATAGCGTGCTCGCGTCCGCCGGACCCAACAACAAGAATCTTCATCAACGAGGCGGTTTCAGTTATATTCGTGCCATTCCCAAGATACAGGCTACGCCGCTCACGCGACACGACTGCGAAGCAGCGTATGGCGTTTCACTTTGATTCAGACGGCCATTTCCCACAGTAATTCCAGATCGGTCGTTGGTACTGTATTCAGAGTCGTGCTCGCGGCGGCTGCGATAGGGTTTGTAGCAACGCGGGTCGACGTCTCCACCATTGTTGCCACGTTGCGACAGGCCGATACGACGTGGATCATCCTGGCAGCACTACTGCTGCCCGTCAATCTGGGGCTGGAGGCCATGACGTGGTATCCGGTTCTGCGTCGTGTCGCGACTCGGGCAGGTCGCGGCGAGACATGCCTGGCGGTGCTCAGCGGGTACCCGCTCGGGATGTTCACGCCGGCACGTGTCGGCGAACTGGCGGGACGCGCTCTTTCGATTCGTGAGGGTGACAGGACGCAAATCGCCGTGAGCGCGGCGGTCGCACGGCTTGCAGACCTCGTTGTCGTGTTTGTCGCTGGAACCGCCACGCTCATCGTGGGGCTGTGGACCGGGAGCCTGCACTTCAACGGTGCAATCGCTCTGGCAGGCGTCTCCGCTGCCGCCTCGATTCTCACGACTTCCGTCATACTTGCGCCGGGTGTGATCGCGCGGCTTGCCAGTCGCCTGCACGTCCTCCGGCGATTGGAGGACAAGCTCGAGTTCCTGTCGGAATTGCCGCTGCCCGTCATGGCTCAAGTGCTCGGATATGCTGCTCTCCGACTCGTGGTCTACGCCGGACAGTTTGTATTCCTTTCGTTCGCCTTCTCGTCGGGAGGACATCCTGGACTCACGTGGATGGCGGTGCTGCTGACGTTGCACGCCAAATCCATCATTCCGCCGATCACATTCCTTGACCTGGGAATCAGAGAAGGAGCAGCAGCCTTCTTCTTCGGCCATCTCGGCCTGAGCGCAGCGACGGGCTTCAGCGCAGCCCTCATGCTGTTCGTGATCAATCTTGTTCTGCCGGCACTTCTCGGGACGCCGCTCATATCGCGATATCGACTTCGCTCCGCCGCAGTCGCTAACGAATCCTCGCCGCACCTCGTGGAGAAAGACAAGTGAACGTCACTGCAGGACTCATCATCTTGATGGCACTGGTTGCCCTGCTGTATGCTGCAGGGATCGAATGGCTTGCCAGCGGCACACGCAGCGTCCTGAGACAGGCCGGATCGTCGACTTGGCGACCACTCGTGTCGGTCATCATCGCAGCGCGTAACGAAGAGACCAGTATCGAGTCGTGTCTGACGTCCGTTCTGGTTAACGACTACCCTGATTTCGAGGTCATCGTCGTGGACGATGGCTCCACCGACGCGACACCTGGGATTATCCAGTCGATAGCTTCCCGGTCCAGCGGTGTCGGCAACCGGCTTAAGCTAGTGCGGTCGAACCCGGTCGGTAGAGGTTCAGGCAAAGTAGCCGCACTTGCCCGCGGTATTGAAGAGTCGTCGGGGGAAGTACTTGTTACGCTCGACGCAGACTGCCTCGTGCAGCCCGGGTGGCTGCAATCCATGCTGAGTTTTATGAACCCGCGCGTCGGCTTTGTCGCTGGACCCGTTGCATACACCCGGACGTCCCGGTTCCTCAAGAGTATCGAGGCGCTTGAGTTCCTGTCCCTTATCAGCGTTGGAGCGGGTGCGATCGGAATTGGAAAGCCTCTGATCTGCAACAGCGCGAATGCCGCGTATCGACGGGAGCTATACCAACAGATGTCAGATTCGCTGCCTCCAACCGACTTTGCTGCCGCCGACGAGTTGCTCATGCACTTCGTTCATGAGAACACACCGTACGGCGTCGCGTTCTGTTCTTCGCCGGAGGCGCTGGTCACTACAGACGGTGCGGATTCGATCAGCGGGTTCTTTTTGCAACGAATGCGCTGGGTGTCCATGGTCGGCTATCTCCCTGCCGGCTATCGTTTCGCGCTGACTGCTGTGTTCTTGTTCTTCATTCTCGTGTTCGTGTACCTGTTGAGCGGATTCTGGACCACGAATCTGGCTGCGGCTGCATTGGCCGCGCTGGCAGTGAAATCAGTGATGGACTATCGGGCGGTTGCTCCCGTGTGCCGCCATTTCGGCTTTGGACGATTGCTCCGCGTATTCCTCCCTGCCGAACTCCTCTACATCCCTTACGTACTCGTGACGGCACCGCTTGGTACGCTCATCCCGACGAAGTGGAAGGGACGAGCAACTCCCCGTCAGTCGCGATCGGCACCCGCGTCGGCGTCCGATCCACATACACAGAATGAGAAGTAGACGACGTCAGAGGCTGGAGTACTTGATCGCGGCGTATGGTCCCTCGCTGGCGAAGAATATTCACGTCGATCTCATCTGGCGAATCGAATGCGGTGATGAGCCCTCGCTCTATCTCACCTTTGACGACGGCCCGACGCGTCATTTGACGCCTCGCATCCTTGACGTGCTCGACAGATACGATGTCCCCGCTACGTTCTTTTTGCTGGGGAAGCACCTTGCCGGTTCGCCCGAGGCTGTCAAGAGTATCGAGGATGGCGGTCATCGAATCGGCCTTCACGGATTCGACCATCTGGATGCGTGGAGCGTAGATCTCCCCACTATTCTTGCTGACCTTAACCGGGGGTTTTCCGTTCTTTCCTCGCAGGTATCAAGTCCGCTTCGATTTTTTCGGCCTCCCTACGGTCGTTTCCGAAAGGGGACGCGTCGATGGGCCAGGGAGAATGAACTTGCGATCGTGATGTGGGACGTGATGCCCGGTGACTTCATGGCTGGTGTGTCAGCAGGAAAGATTGTTTCTAGAGTCATCCGGCGTGTGCGAAACGGATCCATCATCGTCCTCCATGACAGCTGGAACCCTCACGTCGTGCAAAACACGGTTGCGTCCCTCAAAGCGATGCTTCCGATATTGAAAGATGAAGGGTGGCGGTTTGAGATCCTCTAAGAGCGAAACATGCTGATCTTGCTGCTTGTCGCGACCGCGGCATACCTCGCGACTGCGCTGATGGCTGTAGTCCTTCTTGGCCGGAAGATCATACCCCGCGACGCCATCGGGGATGCGGTCCTGCCTCACGTTGCCGTCGTTGTCGCGGCACGAGATGAGGAGAAGATTCTCCCCGTTTGTCTGGACGCTTTGCTGGCCCAGGACTACCCGGCTGACCGGTTGCGGATCGTTGTAGTCAACGACTATTCCGAAGATGGCACGTCCGGTGTCGCGCACGAATTCGCCCAGCGCGATGGGCGAATCCGAGTTGTCGATTCAGCCACCGCCGGCCTGCAGCCCGGCAAGGCCGCCGCCCTTGCGGCAGGCATCGAGTCGACATTGGCAGGAGTCATCCTCACTACGGATGCAGACTGCACAGCTCCGAGCCACTGGGTGCGGTCCATGGCGCAGCATTTGACCCGAGCTGGCGTCGGGGCGATTGGCGGGCCGACAACGGTTTCCGGCCAGTCTCTCCAGGACAAGACTCAGACGATTGACTGGATGCTGCTTCTCGCCGTTGCAGGAGCATCGTCTCACGCCGGCCGTCCGATCACGGCGATGGGGCTCAACATGGGCTTCCAACGAAAGCCGTATGATCTACTGGGCGGCTACGAGTCCTTTTCCAGAAGCCCCACTGAAGACTACGAATTGTTTCGAGCAATCGACGGGCTGCCCGGCTATCGGTCCCGATTGGTCGTCGACCCCGCGCTCCTCATGGTCACGCAGCCGGTAGACACGCTCAGGGAGGCGTTCTCACAGCGGCGACGCTGGGCACGGGGCGGCTTGCGCGCATCGCCGTCCACGTACGGCCTGTACATCCTGGCGTGGTCCGCAAACGCTCTGCCCATTCTGCTCCTCTTCTTTGAGCCCGTGCCCGCTCTCATCTGCTGCCTGATGAAGTTAGCCGGGGATGCAGCGGTGATTTCCAGATTTGCCCGGCGCATTCGAACAAGCGTACCCTGGAGAGCTTTTATCCCCTTCGAGCTATTCCTGACGGCATACGTCGTATTGATGCCCGTCAGCCTCCTCGTTGCCCCGGACCTGAAGTGGAAAGGCCGTCGGCTCTGAACTCATGCGGAACCCCCGTCGATTCGTAAAACGGGTTCCGGTCAGGCCGCTCCAGACCAAGATATATCCGGCTGTAGCGCACATAGTTTTCGGCATTCCGTCGGATTCCCGCCTTCTCCTCTTCGGATAGCGGTCGGATGACCTTCGCCGGCACGCCGACAACGAGTGAGCCCGGAGGAATGACAGTCATCGGAGTGACCACCGCCCCAGCTCCTACCATCGTATCGGAGCCGATTTCGGCGCCATCAAGAATCACACATCCAATACCAAGCAGGACCCGGTCGTGGACTGTGCACCCATGAACGACCGCCTGATGCCCGATTGTAACGTACGAGCCGATTTCCGTCGGCGCGGTGCGGTTTGTCACGTGCACCACCGCGTTGTCCTGAACGTTTGAGCACTCGCCGATCCGGATCCAGTTCACGTCTCCACGCAGCACGGCTCCAAACCAGATGCTGGACTCACGTCCAACCGTTACGTCGCCGATGACGGTTGCCGATGGAGCGATGAAATTCGACTCGTCGAGTCGCGGATGTATGCCGAGAAACGGTTCAACCATGGATGGCAGGGGTACTGAGGAGAAAGCGGGTGATCAAGATTGCCGTGCTCGATCACGTAGATCAGCGAGCTTCATCAATGCCTCGACAGGTGTCATACGGTCCAGATCCACACTCCTGACTTCGTCGGCAATTTCCGTTGAACGGCGGTCACTTTCTGAACGCGGGTCCTCATCCTGATCCCTCGAATCAACCGCGTCGGTTCCGCCCAATTCCACCTTTGTCCCAGGCCGCAAGTGCTGGCTTTCCAGCGTCTGCAGAATTGACCTTGCACGGCGAATCAACTCCGCCGGAAGTCCGGCCATCCGCGCAACCTCGATGCCGTAGGAGTGGTCCGCGCCTCCCGCTACAAGCTTCCGCAAGAAGATGACTTTGCCATCGTGCTCCTTGACCTGCACGCGGTAGTTCCGTACTCGATCGAGTTTGTCAGCCAGCTCATTGAGCTCGTGATAGTGCGTTGCAAACAGCGTGCGCGCTGCGACGTGTTCGTGTTCATGCAGATATTCAACAAGTGCCCACGCGATAGAAAGACCGTCGAACGTGCTCGTGCCACGACCCACCTCGTCCAGCAGAATCAGTGACCGCCGTGTCGCATTGTTCAGGATGTTCGCCGTCTCGTTCATCTCTACGAGAAACGTACTCTCTCCTGCGGCGAGATTGTCGGATGCGCCGACGCGTGTGAAAATCCGATCCACCACACCGATCTTCGCCGATTTCGCCGGCACGAAAGATCCCACCTGTGCCATGAGCACGATGAGGCCGACCTGGCGGAGCGCGACGCTCTTCCCTGCCATATTTGGCCCCGTGATCACGAGAATCTGCTCGGTACCCGGATCGGCGAACGTGTCATTTGGAATGAACGGCTCGCCGAGCGGCAGCAACTGCTCGACTACAGGATGGCGGCCTTCGCAGATATCGAGGGCAAGCGAATCATCGATCTCCGGTTTCGCATACTGATTCTGTCGGGCGACCTCTGCCAGACTGAAGAGGCAATCCAGGCGGGCCAGGAGTTGTGCGTTGCGCTGAAGAACCTCTGTATGTCCTGCCACGTGTGATCGCAATTGAGAGAACAGCTCTGTCTCGAGCGCAAGGGTTCTCTCCTCCGCCGTTAGAATCCTCTCTTCATACTCCTTGAGCTCGGGCGTGATGTACCGCTCTGCATTGACAAGAGTCTGCTTGCGGATGTAGTCATCCGGGACCTTGTCCTTGTGCGTGTTCGTGATCTCGAGGTAGTACCCGAACACTCGGTTGAATCCGATCTTCAGTGAAGTGATACCGGTTCTCGTCGCCTCTCGGGCCTGAAGTCTTGCGAGCCATTCCTTGCTGGAACGCGCCATCTCCCGGAGCTCATCGAGTTCCGCGTTGTGTCCGACCCGGATGACGCCTCCGTCGGCCGCAGAGGCGGGCAGATCTTCAGCAAGCACTTCCGCGATATGTTCGACGAGGTCGCTGCACGGATCGAGACTACCGCAGATCTCTGCAATGGCGTCGTTATTCACGTCGTTCAGCAGCGACGTCACCGCCGGGATCCGGGCCAGGGCACGGGCCACCTCGCTCAGTTCGCGCGGACTGGCGCGTCCGGTACTGGCGCGCACCGCCAACCTCTCGAGATCCCCGACCGACGCCAATTCTATATGAAGCCCTGACCGGACCTTTTCCCGTTCGTACAGTGCGTCGACGGCATCCAGTCGTTCAGTGATGTGCGAGACATCTGTCAACGGGCGCAGTATCCACTTGCGCAGCAATCTCGCTCCCATGGGCGTCTGGGTGCGGTCCAGGATCCCGATGAGGCTGCCCTCGCTTCCCGGTCCGTACATCGAGGCAACGAGTTCGAGATTCCTGCGGGTCTGAGGATCGAGCAGCATGTAGTCCTGGCTCGAGTACCGCGAGAGGTGCCTGATATGGGGCACGGCGCCCTTCTGCGTTTCGCCCAGATAGTGAAGCGCGGCTCCGGCGGCACGGATTCCCAGTTCCAGATCATCGACCCCGAATCCCTTCAGAGAATGCGTTCCGAAGTGCTCGACAAGCACCTCGTACGCATAGTCAAACGAAAGAACCCAATCGTCGACTGTCGTCACGAGGGCCTCGGTGTTGCGAACCATTTCGACCGATGCACTAAACGACTTCTCAACGAGGATTTCGGAGGGTGAAATGGACTCGATCATCTCGGAGAGCTGCTCCGCTGGAACTTCCGTCACACCGAATTCACCCGTTGAGATGTCAACAAAGGCAAAACCGACATCATTTCTGTCCTTCCGACGCGACCAGCACACGGACGCGAGATAATTGGACTGGTTGGGCTCAAGCAGTTGATCACGGAACGACACGCCCGGCGTAACCACTTCGATCACGTCACGCTTGACGATCTTTTTCGTTTTGGAAGGATCCTCGAGCTGCTCGCAGATAGCAACACGCTCTCCAGCACGTACGAGCCGCGGGAGATACGTGTCGAGGGCATGGTGGGGAAAGCCCGCCAATGGCACGTCGGCCGCCTTGCCGTTCGAGCGCCGAGTGAGCGTTATGCCCAGGAGCTGACTGACCTTCACTGCGTCCGTGTCGAAGGTCTCGTAGAAGTCGCCCATCCGGAAAAGGAGGATAGCACCGGGATGGCGCTCCTTGATACGAAAGTATTGCCGCATCAAAGGCGTATGGCCCGAGGCGCGCTGCGTCGTCTCGGCCGGTTCCATCATGTCCAATTGGAGGGGCATCGTGTGTATCTGGTGGCCTTCTAGATGGGACGGATGGACCAACCGACCGTTCCCGGGCAGCAATATTTCAGAAATGGCTTGAACGGACGAAGATTCCAGCGATACCCACAGAAATGCACGCCTGGAAATGAGTCCCTGGATCGAAATATATGATAGTGAGGAGGTTCATGGGCGCCTGCGTCAGCAGGTCGCCATGCACTCAACGACGATTGCAGCGGCCATTTCCGTTGCCGTCTTTCTGGGTTCGCTCGCTGGCCTCTATGCGCTTGGTCAAGAACTGATGCTGCTGTCGCTCGTCCTGATCGCACTCAGTGCTGCCGCAGTCACCGGTGTCCGACTGCTCGGACTACAGAGCCATGTGTGGTGCATCAAGATGTCGCCGCACATGATCATGGGCTACAATCACTCGCAGAAAGCAACTGCATTCCCCTGGTCGGATGTAGATCATGTTGCAATCGATGACCGCACGCTGTCGATCGTCGCATCGGGACGCAGCGTGATAGAGATACCGACCTCGTTCGCGGACTTCGTGCACGTCTCTCATCGAATCATGGATCTGGCGGAACTTCACCGACGCCCGATACACCTCATGGGCAAATCCCTGCCGGATGTAGAGCTCAGCTCACTAATGCCTGAACTCATGGCCCTCCTCGCCTCGCCGCTCGTCCCGGGCGCGGAGCCGGCCCGGTAAGAGATTTCAGCCGCGCGTGGCGCGGATCAGCCAATCGCCGACGGCTGGAAATCGAGCACACAGCCCGATACCCATCCGGCTCACTGATGTCCGCTCGTATCCCAGGTGAAGGTATCTGCCGATCCACATTCGCGTGCGATATGTCCGCCGCCAGCCAACCCTGTATTGCTCCTTCATCTGGTCTGCGTCAAGGCGCGCACCCAGATAGGCCTCGACGAGCCGGGCCACATGCACGCCTCCCGAGATCGCCATCGACATACCGTCACCACACATGGGTGCGATCATACCGGCGCTATCCCCCACGAAAAGAAGGTCACCCTCAATCGCCGTGCGCGGTCGAAAGTTCAACTGGCTTACGGCAAGAAATCCGTCGTTCACTCTCTCAAGAGCGGATAGCCGATCGGCCAGCAGATCGTTCTCGGGAAATACGGCCTCAATCATGTCGTTCGGTTTGCCGCCTGCAGTCCGGAGGATGCTGGCCCGGGCGATCCAGCACACATTGACGAGGCCACGCTCTATGCGTTGTATTCCGCAATAGCCTCCACGGAAGGAATGAAGCTCGACGACGCCCGAATCAAACGGGCCTTCATAGTGCGCCTTGAACGCGACCAGCGGATCAGCGTCTGCGTTCGTCGTTGTCCTCCCGAGTTTCCTTTCGAGACTGCTCGACCGGCCGAACGCGCAGAGGACCACTCTGGCCTCAAGCACTTCGTTGGCGACGTGAATCTGGAAGCCGTCAGAAAGGGTACCTGTAACAGCAGTGGCCTCCATGCCGAGCCGGGCTGTCACTCCCGACCGTTCCGCCTCCTTGATCAATGTCTCGTCGAACAGCAATCGACTGATTGACAGCGGTTTTCCCGGAAGTGAGGCGTCGAAGGTCACACCATCGACCGACGACACGAGGCATCGATTGACGGGGACGGCTCCTGCCGCCAGAAGGCCCTCCTCCACATCGAGTTGCCGAAGATGCGCCGTTCCATCACCGGACAGAAACTCGCCGCACAGCTTGTGCCGCGGAAAGGAATCCTTGTCCACGAGGCACACACTTGCACCTGTCCTCGCCAGCGCAATCGCCGCAGAACTGCCGGCAGGGCCGGCGCCAATCACTACTGCGTCGTACTGCATGGTGTCAGCGCTGCGGAAGGTTAGTCAGAATCCACCTGAACGCCCAGTGCCAGCGGACCGTCGGCTGCGACAGGCCGGCCTGGATGCCGAACGCTTCTATCTCAGATCGATGAAATGCGCGCCGAACCGAGACCGGCGCATCATGTCGAACCATCGTGGAGAATGGCAATACTCTGGTTGCAAGGAGGATCCCGTAATAGGCGATTACATTCCTCTGGATGTCATTGACAATTACGCCCGCTGACGACAGCAACAGCATTTGCTCCAGCACGGACGCACAGTCCTCCTCACTGAGATGGTGAAAGAATAGTGCGGACGTACAGATATCAAACGACGCGGGTGGCCAGTCAAGATTGAGTGCATCGCCTTCTGTAAACTCGATACGTGAGCGAACGGCCGGAGGGAGATTCAACTCGGCTGTGCGCCGCGCGAACCGGATGGTGTCGGGATTCAGATCCAGCGCAGTCAGATGAATGTCAATTCCTCGCAGCAGTCCCCATTCGACAATGCGTACAGCATAGTCACCGATGCCAGTTCCCACGTCAAGAACGCGGAGCGTCGTCGGCCTGGCGACCCGCCAGTAGGCGTCCAGTGTTCGCAGTGTCGCCCGGTAGCCTCCGAGCCAACGGTTGATCCGAGGCAGTTCAAGGAGGGCTTTCTCGAGGATCTCTATGGAGACCGTGGGGTCGTCCATCATTTCCTCGCTCGAGGCGCGGTATCGAAGGTCCGGCATGATGATCGGCAACCTCTGATTTACGAGGACGCTAGGAACCCGCCTCGGCCGACTCGCTGCCGAAGAAGTACCGCTCGAATTCAACGTCGCGATCCCACCCCATCGATTCGTACAGGCGTTGGGCAGCATCATTTGTCTTCTGCGTTGCCAGTTCAAGCGAACCCTCACCCCTGGCTGCGGCAAATTCTACAGCAGCTTTTAGAAGTGCACGTGCGACTCCCCTTCGTCGCGACGCCGTTTCGACAAACAGGTCATTCAGAATCCAGTGGCGGCAGAGGCGAACCGAAGAGAAACTTGGATACAGCTGCACGAAGCCGACGGCACAACCATCCTCATCCGCCGCAAAAAGAATAACCGATTCCTCATTGGCAATGCGGTCCAGAAGAAACGACCGTGACGCCGTCGTAGCGACCGCCATCTGGTAGAAAGATCGATAGTCTTCAAACAACGGAAGAATTAAATCAAGATGCCTGCGTTCGGCGAGGACAACACGGTAACTCATATTTGCCGGGTTCGCGATTTGCATGGCGCTCGATCGCCCGCGCATCACGTTTGTGATTTGTGAAGATACAAGCAGAGACAGTACCTATGTGCCATTCCCTTTTCACGTTCCCGGGTGCCACGATTGATCTTTCGAGTACAGCCCATGTTGAGGTCCGCCGGCGCACTGGCCGTCCTGATGTTTATCACAGACAACGCCTCCGGCCAGGTGTCACTGAGTGAAATCAGGGTCGACCAACCGGGGCCGGATACGGACGAGTATTTCGAGCTCGCAGGGCCTCCGGGATTGAAGCTGGTAGATCAAACATACCTGGTCATCGGTGACGGCACCGGTGGCAGCGGCGTGGTGGAGATGGCGCTTGCCCTCGACAATCTGACGATTCCGGAGAATGGATTCGGACTGGTAGCGGAGAGCGGCTTCTCGCTGGCTCCGACACCCGACCTTGTCGCCACCTTGAACTTCGAAAACAGTGACAACGTCACGCACATGATTGTGACCGGATTCAGCGGATCGGTGGGTGAAGATCTCGACATCGACGATGATGGGGACCTCGATCATCAGCCCTGGACGGATGACGTTGACTGCCTGGCAATCCTCGACTCCGCAGACGCAGGCGACCTGACGTACTGTGCAACATCTATCGGGCCCGACGGGAGTTCTAGTCCGGCCCACGTGTATCGGGACGGCGGTTGGCGCATGGGACCAGGCGACCCCGTGAGCGGCTTCGACACACCAGGCGAGCCGCCCGTAGCGCTGCCAATCGAAATCGAGTCATTTGAGGTTGTTAGCAGTAGCGACCGCATCGTAGTGCGTTGGACCGCAACAGGGCATTTCGGCATTGTCGAATTCCGAATCCGACGCCTCGACGATCGTGATCGCGCCATAGTAGCCAGGGTTGCCGCCAGACCCGAGAACGAGGGGGCTGGCGAGTATCGGGTGGAACTCGAAGACAGCCCGGCCGGACGATACCGGTTCGAGTTGGTCAGTATGCACGCCGACGGAACGGAATCGATTGTCGGTCGAGCTGAAACCACGGTTCATGTGAGCAGGTGGATGGATGTCTCCCAGCCGTTCCCAAATCCCACGTCCGGGCGTACCGCGTTTCACGTTACCGTTGACCGCGACAGCGAACTGGATGTCGACATCTACGATATCGGCGGCCGCGTGCTTCGGAATGTGTTCAGCGGAACCATACCGCAGGCATCCCGAAGAACTTTCGATCTCGATTTGAGCGGGCTGCCGGCCGGGATGGCCTTCGTAGTAGTGCGCAGCCGGAATCGGCTGATCACCAGACCCGTCATCATCCACTAGGCAGATTTGTTCGCGCCTCCCGCATCACAACGAGGCAAGATCGAGATACCTGTCGGTTCGGTTCACAAGGTCAACTATGTCACCGATCATGCAAACCACTCCAACCAACAAGGTGCCTCTGCTCGACTCGCTGCGATGCGCCGTAAGGCCGAAGGGAGGGCGAACGAATGAAGGCTACGGCGCCACGATGGAATGACCGCGCCTTTGATGCCAGACGGTACTAAGCGCGTACCCTACGGCACGCAGCACGGTCCGGCTAGTAGACTATGCGCTCACGATTTCGGACGAGCATGGGATCTGAACCAATCGTCATTCACCCGAGGTCATGTATCCCTCGCGTATTGACCGGAACGCGGATCGCTCGGACCACTCGGGAAATGACGTTTCGCCAGCCAGTACGTAACCGACTTCAAGAACAGCCTGCAGGTTTTCGACGAAGCCGGATAGGTCCCAGGTGTCGTTGTATTCGTCGCTGGGCTGGTGATAGTGTTTTGCGGTCCAGTCTGCCGACTGCTGAAGGCCCCACTCCAGTCCATGCTCCACACTATCGTTGCCGTTGTCGATATAAAGTGAGGGCACACCTGCCTTCGCGAAACTGAACTGATCACTTCTGAAATAGAAACCCTTTTCCACTTCAGCCTCTGGTTTTACCTCTCGGCCCTGATTCTGGACTGCCCGCGTGATGTAGCTGTCCAGATCAGAATTACCCAGTCCTACAATCGTGACGTCCCGTGTTCTTCCCCAGATGCCGGCAGCATCGATGTTGATCGCAGCAACTGTTTTGTCAAGCGGGTATACAGGGTTGGCGGCGTAGTAGGCGGATCCCAGGAGTCCCTGCTCCTCCGCCGTAACAGCGAGAAAAAGGATGGACCGTTCTGGTTGCGACGGCATCGACTTGAACGCTTCGGCCAACTCGATCAATGCGGCAGTGCCCATTGCGTTGTCACGAGCGCCGTTGTAGATCTGGTCACCCTCCAGCGCCTCGTCCTTTCCGAGATGATCCCAGTGCCCCATGTAGATGATGACCTCCTCTGGACGCTTGCTGCCTTCGACGAGCGCGAGGACATTATTCCCGGAGGAGCGGCGGATCGAGTTCTCAATACTTACAGACGCACTCAGACCGAGCGGTACGGCTCGAAACTCCTTCGTAGCAGCCTGCTGGAGCAGCGATTCATAGGACTTCCCGGCCATCTCGAAGAGCGTGCGGGCCCCACTCTCCTGAATCCAGCCCTCGACGGCACATCGCGACATGTTGTTGTCATCCCGCACGAGGTCCGACTGCGGACCCGTCCAGCCGTTCTGCACTACTCCCCACGGATAGCCGGCTGCTGTCGTTTCGTGAATGATTATTGCCCCGGCAGCACCGTGTCTTGCCGCCTCCTCGAACTTGTACGTCCACCGTCCATAGTACGTCATGGCGTTGCCGCCGAAGAACTCGGGATCCTGAGTCGCGAATCCGGGATCGTTGACCAGCATGACGACCGTCTTGCCGGTGGCATCCGTACCCGCGTAATCATCCCAGTCGTACTCCGGTGCCACAATTCCGTAGCCGACAAACACGAGATCAGATTGGTCCACGTTTACGGACTCGACCACGCGGCGCGATCCACCCACAAATTCGCGACCATACTCAAAGCTTCGAATCCGACCGCTTCCTGACACAACCAGGTCGGCCGACGGGTCTGCGGTGATTTCGACGAGCGGAACATCCTGGAAAAAAGAGGCTCCGTTGCCCGGCTTGAGGCCCAGCTTCTCAAATTCCTGCTTGAGATACTGCTCCGTCTTTTCGCCGCCAGGAGTACCTGGAAAACGACCCTCAAAATCATCCGAGGCCAGTACCGTGATATCCTCGATCAAGTCGGCTTCCGTTATACTTGACTTGCCCGTCTGTAGCCCGTCGCCGGCACAACCAGCAATCAGGATCACCGACAAAGCGGCAGGTAGCAGCAGGTTCTTGTAATCAGTCATGTCAATTCGCTCAGATCTAGGATCTACAAAGGTTGAAACACTACAGCGGACGTGCTGACGGCGTATTCGCTCCGGAGCCGGACCAGGTACAGTCCCGATGAAAGGAGCGAACCGGCATCGTCAAGGCCCGCCCATGATACCGTGTGCTGACCGGGCCCAACGATCCGGTCGAGCAGGCTCCCGACACGTCGGCCAAGCACGTCATGAATCGTTATTGCCACCCGTGTGGACTTCTCAATTTCGAACGGCAGATGCACAACGGCGCTGAAGGGATTGGGGTATCCGGGCGACATCAGCGCTCCCATTGGATCCAGCGGGCTTTCGACAGATGTCGAGATTGACAGCAGCTTGTGGATCTTGCCGTCGAACCCGCAAATAAGCAATTCACCGTTTCCATCCACACCGAAAGACGAAATACCGAAGGACGTGTCGAGGAGCAATTCGTTGGAATACACTCCCTGAGCCTCAGAAAGGGCCCAGATGCGCCCCGAGACAAAATCAGCGTACACGTACTTTCCAAAAAGGGACGGCATCATCGAGCCACGGTACACGTACCCGCCCGACACCGAGTTGTTACTGTTACTGTGAGGGTATGCATGGACTGGCAGTTCGAGCCCGTCCTGGTTACAGTTCGACGAGCCGTAGCAGGAGAACCCCTCCATGATGTTCCAGCCGTAGTTGCCGCCCGATTCGATAATGCTGATCTCTTCAAAAGCGTTCTGTCCGACGTCTCCCGTCCATAGCCGGTCCGTCTCCGAGTCGAAACTGAAACGCCATGGATTCCGGAGACCGTACGCGAAAATCTCTTCGCGATAGCCCTCGCCGTTACCGACAAAAGGGTTGTCGGGCGGAATTCCATAATTCAGGCCGTCCGACGGCTGGTCAACATCGATACGCAAGATGGATCCAAGAAGCGTTGAGCGATTCTGCCCGTGGCCCTGTGGATCTCCTCCCGATCCGCCATCGCCGACGGCGACATAGAGCATCCCGTCTGGTCCAAACTGAAGCTGTCCTCCATTGTGATTGGAGTACGGCTGGGCAAACGAGAGCAGCACCAGTTCTGAGTTCGGATCCGCTTCGTTGGCATCCGTCGCGCTGACGGAAAAGCGAGACACAACTGTGCGGTTGGGTTCATTCGCCGTGTAGTTCACGTAGAAGAATCCGTTCGTGGCGTACTCCGGATGAAACGCGAGGCCCAGCAGACCTTCCTCGTTGCCCGAGCCATCGACTCGCATGTCAATGTCGAGGAAGATCGGAGCGTCCTGGACGGCCTCTACATTCTCGAAAACGCGAATGACACCTCGCTGCTCAACCACAAAGATCCTCCCGGTTCCGTCGGCGGGGACCTGCAGATCGACCGGACGCGAGAATGAGAGACCCGGAAACGCCACCGCTTCCTGATATTGGGCCTGCGTCTTACTGCCGCACGAAACCAGAAGCATGCACAGCAGGCCATAGATTACCAATCGATAACTGGCGTTGTCAATGTTCGAAATCATCGCGCCTCCATTCATCTTGCTGTGCACCTGCAAACAGCCCCTGTTTCGGATGCAGCAGCGATCGACGTCCGGGTCTCAGGGCAAATCTCAGCGGCACCGCCACCCGGTCGCGCCAGGCCACTTCGGAGTGGTCTGCACCGTCAAATCTCAGACTCATAAAATCTACATCTCGTCGATAGCCCGACGTCGCGAATAATATGTCGACTGCGTGCTGCAACTTCTCATACGCTCCAATCTGCGCTTCATTCCCGTGGTCGAAATATATGACGTTTTTCCCGGGAGCCGGAATGCCGCTGCGGAGGAAGGCGAGCGTCGGTTTTCCTCCGACGGTCCAGCTCGTTGACATGCAAACGGCAGTTCCGAACACATCCGGATACTCGCAGATACCGTAGAGCGACACCAGTCCACCCATGCTTGACCCGAGAATCAGAGTGGAATCCGGACCGCGCTCCGTCCGAAAATCGCGATCCACCATGGGCTTCAATTCGTCGACAATAAACTTCAGGTAAGCGTCGGAGACAGGTTCGCCGCCATACCGGTCGGAAAATCGATGCCTGATCCTGTCGTTGTTGGGGAGCTGAAGCGGCTTCTGCGGCATAAACTCCTGGATTCGTGAGCTCGTGTTCCAGATTCCCACCACGATCGCTCCATACCGTACGTCTTCTGACATCAACCGCATGATCGCTTCGTCAATGCCCCAGTCAACCCCGACGAAGGCGGTTGCTTCATCAAACAGGTTCTGACCGTCGTGAGCGTAGATGACCGGATAGCGTCTTCCAGCCGATTCGCGATAGCCCGGCGGAAGCCATACGTCGACGCGCCGATCTGCAACGTGTTCGGATTGGAAAGGGTCGTAAACCTGGAACGTTCCTGACACCGACACGAGGAAATTATGATCGAGTTCTGATGGTCGGAGTCGGGTGGTGGCTATCGCGTGATGCGAGGCCGTAGTACGGGTGCGATGAAGATAGAAAGATATAGAAAATGCAAGGGCGAAGCGAGGCGGTGGCGGCCCACAGCCGGTACCTGTCGCCCGTCACGGATCCTGAGGCCGCTACTTCATCAACATCATGGTGCGGCTAGCCGCAAAGCTCTCTCCCAACGCACGATACACGTAAACACCGCTCGGCAGATCAATCGCCTCGAAGTGCAGATCATGACGTTCTCCAGCCACTACTGAGCCGTCGAACAGTGTAGCAACCGTGCGACCCAGCATGTCGATCACATCCACCCGCACGTTCTGCGATTTCTGGACGGCAAGTGAGAACCGGGTTGAAGGATTGAACGGATTGGGATACGCAGCCGTGAGTTCAAACATCGCAGCCATCTCTACCGTGATTTCGACGACCGGACTATACGTGGAGCGGCCGTCCAGATCCACCTGGCGCAGTCTGAACGCGTGGGTACCGGCGCCCGGATCCGGGATCCTTGTCTCGTAGGTCGTCTGTTCAACAGAATGTCCCGCCCCTGGCACGTATCCGACCGTCACGAATCGGTCGTTCGTGCTCCGGCTCTCGATTTCGAAGCCCGCATTGTCACTTTCAGAGGCCGTCTCCCATTTGAGCACGACGTCTGCTCCATCGACGACTGCCCGAAAATCTGTGAGCTCAACCGGAAGACTGAGATCGCAGTTGCTCATTGAGACCGTCCATCCCATATCCTCCAATACGCCGCACGTCACGGGACCTATAACATGGTTTGCTTCCATCGTGCTCAGCATCGGCGTCATGAGCGCGTTCGTCGTGTTGTTGTAGGTTTGTTCGTCAAGATGCGAATAGCTCGAGCCACCCTTCCAGGTCGTCGGTGTATACAGGCTAGGCGACTCGCCGCCGTTGGCGGACGTTGCGCTGGACCCGCCGTACAGGACGCCTCCGCTTCCGGACTGGAGGGCCGCACCGAGTTCGACCGAAAAGTCCGGATAGGACATCAGCCCGGTGTACGGCATGGATCCGTCAACCGTAAAGCGATCATAGGCGTAGGGCCGTGTGCTGTAGCGGACGGTCCCGGTGCCTGACGTGACTCGACCGGCTCCCGACACTCCAAGACCATGTCCCAGTTCGTGAAGGACAACGCTCACGAGATCGATGGTCCCCGCCGGCGGGCTGCCGTCTGTCCCGAAGTACCAGTGTGTCGATGCGTCCGGGTCGTCGCAATCCCTGTTGAGATACACGCGGATATCAGGTTGAGTGGATCCGCCCATATCCAGACCGCTCAGGACGTCGGCCAGCGCATCCACGTACCATGTATTCGAGTGCGGGAAGGCTCCGAAATCACGGTGGAGAGCTCGGGCTCCGGCGCTGCCAAGGGTGACGGGCGCATCCGTACATCCACCGCGATCCGCCCAATATGCATTTACGCGGATTTCTTGTGGAGATACAATGACCGTCTCCCAGATACCTTTTGCGTATTCGACAGCTGCTCTTGCGGCGACGGGCCATGGTTCTGCCGGATCCTCATCCAGGAACGTGACAGAGAACGTCGATGTGGGCTCCAGCGTTTTGAAGTGTCTGGATTCGTGTGCTACGTAGCGAACTCCCGTGTCATGCATGACCGGGGCAAGTGCGCAGACTGATTCCGTTTCGGGCCCGACGGAGTGCAACTCTCCCTCCGTCATGCTTTGCGCATTGACGGACTGAACTACCAGAAGCAACGTGACCGCGAGCCATGTGTCAGGTCGGCGGGAAAACCGACTCCTCTTTGTACACATCGCTTGCTCATGTCGTCTTGAACAAAGCTTCTGCCGATCCCGTACGGTGCCGAGGGTGGTGCGACCGTGCGATGTGACAGAAGCCTCTCTATCACTACAAGGAATCGGATATCGGCGACGGAACTAAAGACGACGCTGCAGGCACAGACTGCTGACGGACTTGCGCAAATCGCCGTATCGAGCGGCGAAATGGTATCTGGCCGGCTCCCGCGACGAGCACCGGCACTTGGCCGTGTGATACGTCGGGATACGTATCGCGCTATTCGGGGATGGGATATCCGTTTTCACGGACCCATGCAGCATGAAGCGCCTGCAGAGTCTTCGTGACGCGGGAGTCGAATCGGTTCAATATCTGCCGTCCGTCCACCTCAAGCACGGGCGATAGCTCGCCCATGGTACCAGTCGTAAAGACCTCGTCCGCCGTATAGACTTCGGTCAGTGATACGTTTCTCTCCTGGACAGGAATCGCGTGCGCACGTGCGAGCCTCAAGACGAGACCGCGCGTAATCCCGGGTAGACACGAGTCCCCCGTCGGGGTGATGAGATGGCCGCGCCGAACGACGAATACATTTGTCGCGTTGGTCTCCGCGACGAAGCCATTGAGGTCGAGCATGATCGCATCGTCCGCACCGGCAACGTTCGCCTCGATCTTGGCCACAATGTTGTTGAGAATGTTATTGTGGTGAATCTTCGAGTCAAGGATCTGCGGCGTGTTGCGTCGGGTCGCGGCGGTGACAAGCCGAATCCCATCGCTCGAGTATACCGGGGCCTTCCACTCCGCCAGCACAATCAGCGTGCAGCCGTATTGATTATTACGCGGATCCATACCCGACGTGACCTTCTTTCCGCGCGTCAGTGTAAGCCGAATATGGCACCCGTCGCGCATGCCGTTAGCCCGCAGGGTCTCAAAGACGGCGGACATGACGGCTTCCCTGGTCGGGACGTTGCGGAACGCCAGCGCGTGCGCTGAATCGAAAAGCCGATCAAGGTGTTCGTTCAGTTCGGCGATCTTGCCTTCGTAGACACGAAGACCTTCCCAGACTGCATCGCCACCCTGTACGACGCTGTCAAAGACCGATACGGCAGCCTCTTCCCTCGGCACAAGGCGGCCGCCAACATGGACCAGAATGTCAGAATTGCGGCCGTCGGGTAGCACGGGAGTCCGGTATTCAGTACTCATCAGCACGTGGAAGTTGTATGCGTATTGAAAGATCTCTCACCAGCGCCTCGCCCGGTCGGTTGAATAACTGGGAGGTCGCCACGCCAGCCGGTTGGCGAAGCATGGTCTGCAGGAAACGGACAAGGCCCGCGGGCACAAACCCGCGAGCCTTATGAGCGGAATACCGGGCT
>JABDKH010000288.1 GCA_013002345.1 Rhodothermales bacterium | reverse complement strand
ACAATCCTTAAGCCATGAACATCTCCCGACCCAAAGACAGTATTCTGGGCGTAACGATATCGGGTCGATCTCTGCACGCCGTACTGGTTCAGGATGGTCCGGACGGACCGGAAGTCCTTCGACGCTTTGCACGTCAGCTGTCGTCTTCGTCGATCGGTTCGAGCGTTGAACTTCCCGGTTCGGCGAATGAGTCGCTAGACGACGATAGTCCCGTTGGAGATTTTACTATCGAGTTTGGCGGCGGCAATTCGTCGTCATCCGACCTGTTTTTGAGCTCCGAGTTCCAGGGTGTAGAGGGTGCGACAAGTGACGACGATGGCGGTGGCACGGTGAACGCCACGCTCGAAACCTTCGACATGGAAGTGGCCGAAATCCTGAGCGAGTGCGCCGAGTCGGGATTCCCCGACCCTTTCGTTTCATTCTGTGTTTCGTCCGCCCACGTGACGTGTGTTGAGCTCCAGATCGCCGAGGAAGCAGGTTCGAAGAAGAAGGAGGAGGCAGAAGACGAAAAGATTGATTCGGACGTGCTGATCGAACTCCTATCGGCACAGCTGGATACGCCCATTGATAACGAGCGTGTTGCCTTCCTGCCCATGACCCGATCGGATGCCGGCATGCGCAGGCGTCTGGCGATTCTGGCTAAGAACGCGGACCCCGTGGCCGGTACGCTCATCGCGATGCGCGATCGTAAGGTGCGGATGCCCGCCGTTCGTCTGATGGACTCTGAAGTGTCTGTCTATTTCGGCATGGCTCGTGCCGCGTACTACCTCTCGTCGGCCGAAGCCGGCATGGCGCTCGAGGATGATGCTGAAGATGCATCGTATGCACCTGCAGTTGCTCCGATGGACATGGGTCCCCGAAAGACGCTTGTCGTGAGGGCCGGAAGCGAGGATACGCTGGTCATGTTCTTGCAGGACGATGAGCTCTTGCACTACGAGAGTCTTCGCTCCATCACCACGTACGACGCGCCGGAAACGATTTGCAGCCGTGTGTTGCTGCTTCAGGATGAATATGGTGTTGGCGACGTGCAGCACGTACTGCTGCTGTCCGACGATCGCGAGGACGCTATCGTCGAGAGCTTCAAGATGTTCTTCTCGGATACGCGGGTCGAATCGATCCGCAAGTATCTGCCCAAGTTCGAATCCGACGACCAGGAATCGGCGAGCCCCAGCAATGCCGCTCTGGCCGTTGCCGTCGCACTGCGTCTTGTCAACGACGAGCTGTACCAGGGAGCGTTCGAGGATGTCAATCTTCTTCCGAAGAAGTTACTCCGGCGCCGAATCAAGCTGCCCGTCACGTGGCACGTGTTCGCATTGTATGGCGCACTCTTCATCACTGTGGTGTTCTTCGTCGGAAGGTACTTTACGATCGAGAGTGACATAAAGGCGAAGCGGTATAACGTCGAACAGTTTGCTGAAGATGTCGCATTTGCGGATCCTCTCGTCCTTCAGGCGCGCGTCGACAGTATCAACGCGATCACCCAGGGCTACCGTCGAGCACTCCTGGTTCTGGACTCCCTGCTGATCGGCAGCGACACGTGGAGCCGTTCTCTCGAGATGACAAATCGTGAGGCCGCCGTCGTCAAGGGCATCTGGGTTGATCGGTGGCGTCCGTCGGAAGGCAATGTGGTGATCCTCACGGGCAATGCCACGTCAAGGGATCGAATCGTTTCGCTTGCGGAGCGACTTGACGGTCAGATCAATGAACTTACCTTTTCAGAGATCCGCGAGGCGCCGGTGTACACCTTCGAGATGAGAGTACCTCTCAAGGTTGAGTTGCCCGAAGCGGCCAGGTACTTGCGTGAGCAGGTGGCCCGGGAAAACGTGGAAGCCAATTCCACACCGACCTCGGTCGCGTCATCCAACTAGTGATTTCCCCTCCGAACTCTACGAGCTACTAAGCGATGTCAAATCTTGGATACAACATCATTATCCTGGCGACCTGCTGGCTGTTGGTCACGGGAGCCGGGGTGTACGTCACGTACTTTGAGCAGCCTAAGGAGGTGGAGCGGCTCGAGAAAGCCGAGAAGCTCGCGCGCTTGCGCCAGGCCGAAGTCACGGCCCTGCTAGCCGAGGAATCGTCGTCTGCGCAGATGGCGCAGCAGATCATTACGAAGTGGAAGGCACGTTACAAGATCATTCCCGCCGCGCTCAAGACACCCGATATCGTCGGCTACCTGAACCGCCTCACGGCCGTGGGTTTCAAGAACTTCGACGTGAAGTTTGCCGGTAACCAGCGCGGCCAGGATTTCGGGACGTACACGTTCAAAGCGTCCGGGCGAGGCTACTATACGAGTCTCTACAAGTTCATCTGGGAAGTGGAGAACAACAGGAATTTCTACAGAGTCCGCAATCTTGCACTCGACCAGATCGATCTCGTCTCCGAGAACAAGGATACGGGCAAGAACGAACTTGAAGTTCTAGTTTCATTCAAGATGGACGTCGACGCCTACTATGGTGGAGTCACGGGACTGAGTGCCGGCGATGAAGGTATGGTGGGCTTGTTTGAATCCGACGGCCTGCCGATCACGCAGGCGGATGGCGCAGAACGCCCTCCGGTGCCGTCGTACGTTTTGCCGGAGATGAAGCCCATTACGAACCCGTTCTATCCTCTTATTCTCAACGCGATTCCGCCAAACACGTACGATTTGCTAGAAGTTGAGAATGCAGTCCTTGTCTCTATCGTCGGCGAAGACAAAGCCGTTTTTGTCGAGGGTGGAGAATATGTCACACTTGGACGCGGGGATCCTGTCTACCTCGGGCAGATCACACTGATCGATCCGACCGAGGGTCGAGTCCTTGCACGGCTGAATCGCGGCGGAATAATCGACGAAGTAGAAATGCTTCTTCAGACCGGCGAACGCTACCGTCAGGCAGTCGGCGACGTCCGTCTTTCACCCATCGAATCCCAGTAGAAAACCATCCATCAAGTGCGTTCTGGAGTAAGTACCATGAAGTTTAAGATCGCCTCAGCTCAAATGAAGTTGACCATGCTCAGCATGGTTGTAGTTGCGCTGTCGG
>JABDKH010000287.1 GCA_013002345.1 Rhodothermales bacterium | reverse complement strand
CCCTGGTCGCAACGGTTCTCGTGGCCTTTGCCGCGACAGGTTTGACTGATCTATCATCGGCACAGGTCACGATTCGAGGCGTTGTTCGATCGGAGTCAGGTGACGCATTGGCCGCGGCCCATGTCGTCGTCGAGGGCACGTCAATCGGAACGATCACCAATAATACAGGTGAGTTCAAAATCGATGTCGCGGACCTGCCTGTGGTACTGGAAATCCGCCATCTTGGCTATCGTACGGGTCGGACGCGCGTGGAATCATATTCGGACCGCGCCCTGCAGGTCACGCTGGAGCCATCCGTCTACTCACTTGACGAGATCATTGTGGCGGACCGCGACTTCGCCGAGAATGTTGTCCGCAAGGTGATCCAGCGAAAACAGGAATGGGCGTCCGCATTGAAGAGATACCAGGCGGACGGTTACACCCGGATCACCCTGGAGAATGAGGAGCAAGTTGTTGCGATCCACGAGGCAGCGTTCCATCTGTTCGGGTCAAGGTGGTCTTCGTCCCGCGCGATCGTGCGCTCCGTTCGCGAGACATCCTCTCTTCATGAGGAACTGGGGCTGCTCCCGGCCGGGATGCCGACGGCCAACTTCTATGCCGACACGGTCGCCATGCGCGGTCTGGATTTCGTAGCACCCACGCATCCTGATGCTCTGGACTACTACTCGTTTTCGTTCGCACGGACGCGATCCATGGACGACCAGGTTGTTTATGATCTCTATGTCGCGCCACTCACCGAGCGACACGCCACCTTCATCGGCGTCATCTCGATTCTTGCCGACGAGCATGTCATGATCGCGGCTCAGCTCAGGCCGGCGCGGTTTGTTGTCTTCCCTCTTCCGACAGCTTCCTGGGACGTTTTCTATCAGCAGCAGTTCTTCGAGGTCAAGGGCGCCTGGCTGCCGGCCGATGTGCGGCTGGAGGGCGCATTCACCGTGCATGCGGAGAACCAGTCTTTTGGACCGGTCGGACTGCGGCAGACGACGCTCTTCACGACGTACGCGTTCGACCAGCCACTTCCTCCGCAGCTGGCGTCAAGCAGGGAGAGCGTGATACTCGACCAGGAGTCCATCGAGCGTGATTACCTGTTTGCGCTCGGGATCAACGTGGTTCCTCTGACGCCACGTGAAATGGCAGCCGTCATCATGCTCCAACGATCCGGAATGACGCTTCAGCAGGCATATCCGCCGCGCCAACCTCTTCTCGCCGCGCGAATGATCCGCCCATCTTTCCCTCTGCCGGAGGTCCCCCAATTCGACTGGCCGCGCGTGGCCGGCATGCAGCCCTCCGTCGGTCTCAATCGCGTCGACGGCTATCGCACCGGGATCGGAACTACGTGGAGACTGCTCGATGACCTGTACTTCGAGTGGCGTCTCACGCAGGCCTTCGCGCTCGATCGTGTGAGATATCACGCCAGGGCGACACACCTTCTCTCAGAACGCTTCTGGGTCAGCGGACGCTACACGGTGGACAGTGCACCCGCTATGAGTCGTCACTTCTATCCGCGATCCGTCGCCTCACTCGCAATGCAGTTCGGTGCACCGGACTACTACGACTACCACTGGTCGGAGGACTTCGAAGTCTCGGCTGGATGGGCGGCAAAGTTCGGTCGACTACGACTGGATGTCCGAAGCGAGCACGTCGAGCCGCTCAGCGCCGATCTTACGCGGGCGTGGCCCTTCACAAGAAAGCTGGACTCCAATCCGATGCTGGACACAAGCCGTGTCAGTACAGTGTCGCTTACAGGTACGGTCGGACAACGCCCGATTCCCTTTCGAAACGGGGCGAGGAGCGGCATCACGATTCATGTCGAGCAAGCTGTCGGGCGGTCCGGACTCGACTCCGATTTCACGTTGCTTCGCGTCGATGCCGACGCCTATCTGCCCACGTTCTACCGCGCACGTCTCCGGTCGAACGCGCTCCACATCCGGTTTTCGGCGAGCACACATCGTGGGTCGGTTCCGCAGCCGCGCTATGGTGCCATTCAGACTTCCCTGCGTGGCTTTGGCACGCTTGGCGTGCTTCGCGGTTTGCCCGAAAGCCCGCGTCTGGCACCATCATTCGCGGGTCTGTTCTGGGAGCACGACTTCGGCGGGGCGCCGTTCGAGTGGATCGGACTGTCCGGCGTTTCAGAGGCCGGTGTCGGAGTGCGCCTTACGGGAGCGCATGCGCGTACGTGGGTGCCGAGTGCGGATGCACTGGAAGAGATCACGGACGTACACCACGAGGTGGGGTTCTCCATCACGAACCCGCTACGCCTTTCGGTTCGTCTCGACGTTACATATCGCCTCGATGACGGTCACATTTTTTTCGGATTCGGCCTGGGTCGATTCTAGCGCGGCCCTTACTCCGACACTACTGGCGAGACCGGCTTGCGGGTGAACTCAAAGATGAGCGCGGTCTCGATGTGGGCGACTTCCGGAAGACTGGTAAAAGACTGCATGACCAGGTTGCGCAAATGGTCTGTGCCCGTTACAGCGACGTGAACCATGAAGTCATTGGCGCCGGCCACGTGGTAGAGTGCGCTCACCTCCGGCAGGCTGAGCACGTGGTCCCTGAAGCGCTCGATCTGTCCCCTGACATGCATCGAAAGTCGGACGGAGATCATGGCCTGCAAGCCGACGCCGAGAGCGTCTGGCCGGACGTCCGCAAAGAAGCCCTGAAACACACCCGAGGCTGTCAGGCGCCTCATCCTCTCAAGGCTCGTTGAGGGGGCAACGCCGACGCGGTGGGCGATCTCCTTGTTTGAGAGCCGAGCATTCTTCTGAAGCTCTGCCACAATGCGAAGGTCGGTCGCATCCAATTCGATACTCACGATATGACCCGAATTAAGTTCAGAATCCTGTGAATGAGTCGATTATATGCGTAATGTATATACATAAATCCAAAGAAACACCGATCCAGGAGAATTAGCCATGAGTAGCGACCAGACCCGCCACGACCGGTACACCCTGGCTGTCCACGCAGGCCGGAGCGACTTCGGAAAGCTCGGAGTGCATGCCCCCCCGCTCGACCTGTCATCCACCTATCCCATACGCGACCTCGACGAGGCGATCCACAGCATAGATCGGCTGGCGGCCGGTGAATCCGGAGCCGCAAATCCGATTTATGGCAGGCTGTTCAATCCGACTGTAGGCCGTCTTGAGCAGGCTGCGGCCGAACTGGAAGGCGCCGATGCCGCCATCGCTTTCTCGTCCGGCATGGCCGCCATGACCGCTGTCATTCTGGCCGTGAAATCGCGAGGCAGTCACATCGTTGCGGTGCGTCCGCTTTATGGTGGGTCCGATCACCTGCTGGATAGCGACATGCTCGGCGTTGACGTTACATGGGCCACGGCGGACAAGATCGCGGCATCCATGCGCGCCGATACCTGTCTCGTGATCATGGAGACGCCAGGAAATCCGACGCTGGACCTGATAGACATTGAGCGCGTCGTCCAACAGGCGGGTGACGTTCCCGTGATGGTGGACTCTACGTTTGCGACGCCGGTTCTCCAGCAGCCCCTTCGTCACGGAGCGGCCATCGTGCTGCACAGCGCAACCAAATTTCTCGGCGGACACGGCGACGTGATCGCGGGCGTAGTAGCTACTTCAGAGGAGTGGGCCCCCCGGATTCGGCAGGTTCGGGTGATGACCGGCGCAATTCTGCACCCTCTTGGTGCGTACCTGCTTCATCGCGGCATACCCACGCTTCCGCTTCGTGTCGAAAGGGCACAGGAAACGGCCAGCATCATCGCAAGCCGGCTTTTGGAGCATGACCTTGTGACCCGCGTGATGTATCCGGGTCTTCCCGGGGCCGATCCGTACGGTGTTCTTGGTCGACAGATGAGTGGCCCCGGCTCTCTGATCTCATTCGAAGTCGATGCAGACATGGACGACATCGCGTGGATGATGAAGTCACTTACCGTAATCACCCCCGCCGTCAGTCTGGGCTCTACCGATTCCCTCATCCAGCATCCGGCGGGACTCACTCACCGCATCGTCGATCCGAAAGCACGCCAGCGATCAGGTATCACTGACAATCTTGTCCGGATATCCGTCGGGCTCGAAGGTGTGGAAGATCTCTGGCACGATCTCGTCCGGTCTTTCGAAGCGATCCAAAAAAGACAGCGATCGTTCAGCGCTCGCGTACAGCAATTGACACGCCGTCCCACGCTTGATCACGAGAACCACTAGAGAATCCGTTTCAGGACTTCGCGGTCGTGCTCGTCGGGGGACAGGATGAGGTGCCCCATGCGGTCTCGCTTGGTTTCGAGATAGTTTCGATTGATGTCGTTCGGCGGTATTTCGATCGGCATCCGATCGACAATCTCCAGCCCATATCCGCCCAGGCCAATCCGCTTCTTCGGGTTGTTAGTCATGAGGCGGATCTTGCGGATACCCTGGTCGCGCAGAATCTGGCATCCGATTCCATAGTCCCGATCGTCCATTCCAAAACCGAGCGCCTCGTTGGCATCGACCGTATCCAGTCCATCTTCTTGCAGCTTGTACGCACGGAGTTTGTTCAAAAGGCCGATGCCACGACCCTCCTGCTTCATGTACAGCACAAGCCCCTGGCCGGCCTCTTGCACCTTCTTGAGAGCTTTCGCAAGCTGATCTCCGCAGTCGCAGCGCATCGATCCGAAGATGTCACCGGTTACACACTGCGAATGGACACGGACCAGCACGGTGTCGTCTGTCGTCCAGTCACCTTTCCGCAGTGCAAGGTGCACCTCGCCGGTCAGCACTTCCTCATATGCGAAGAGCCGGAACTCACCGAACCGCGTCGGAAGATCAACATCGACGACACGCTGCACGAGCTTCTCGGTCCGCATCCGATGCTCGATGAGGTCCTTGATGGTAATGATGCGCACATCGAATCTTCGAGCAAGCTCGAACAGCTGCGGTACACGCGCCATGCTCCCGTCCTCGTTCAGTATCTCAACGAGAACGCCTGCCGGTTTATGCCCTGCGAGTCTGGCCAGGTCGACCGTCGCTTCTGTGTGACCGGCGCGCCGCAAGACGCCTCCCCGCTGGGCGCGAAGCGGAAAGATGTGACCGGGACGCGCGAGGTCTGACGCCTTCGTTGCAGGATCACTCAGCGCGCGCACTGTCGCAGCGCGGTCCGCCGCAGATATGCCGGTCGTCGTGCCCTGGTTGTAGTCGACTGAGATCGTAAAGGCCGTCTCGTGAAGTGCGGTGTTCGAACTGGCCATCATCTCGAGCTGGAGCTCAACCGATCGGTCCCACGTGAGCGGTGCGCAAATCAAACCGCGACCATGCTTGGTCATGAAATTGATTACGTCCGGCGTCACGGTTTCCGCTGCAGCGACGAAGTCGCCTTCGTTCTCGCGATCTTCGTCGTCCACAACAATCACGAGTTTCCCGGCGCGGATGTCGGCGACGGCATCGACAATGGAATCGAACTCAAGTTTTCCTTGATTCACGTCTACATCCATTTCTGATCACATTGTGTGTTCATGTCGCGCCGCGTGTAGGCCACCGATCGCCGCATCACGTCTCTACTTAGCCTGAACGCTGGACAGGGCGCTCTTTTCAACCCTCAACTTCACGTTTGTGTCCACCTGGACGAGTACGGAGGTCTCATCAACCTGCGTGACACTGCCGTGAACTCCGCCGATCGTAACGACTTTGTCTCCCTTCCTCACGGCAGATATCATGGCTTTTCGCTCATCCTCCTTCTTTTTCTGTGGGCGGATGATGAAAAAGTAGAAGACCAGAAAGATGAGTATCAGGGGCAAGAACATCGCGATCGGATTCGCGTCGCCACTTGCAGGTCCCATCAGAAAGATGCTGTGCATGTCGTTGAAGGATTTGGTTTTCGTGTGATTATCCCGCGAGTGGCTATGCAGCCAGCACGCGTAAATAGAAAAGCGGAGACGTCAGTTTCCGTCGCTCGCCAACATCGTCGAACATGCAGCTGATGGTGTCAGCCAGCTCTTTCGACCGTGAAGCTTTTCGAATCACCATGTTCAGCAACCGTTTGCGGCGGGCAATCTTCTGCATCAGGTGCGATACTCGCAGTTCGTCGCGCAACAACCCGAGTACCTCCTTTTGATATCCTGACAATACGCTCAGCGAATAGTCGCCTGTGCGACGAGCCGTTGAAGCCCAGTCCGCCGCCGACGACGCGCTCAGGACGGCATTACCGATCCCTTCGCCCGAGAATGGATCAATTAGACTGGCCGCGTCTCCGACCAGCATCCATCCGTTACCCGCCATCTTGCGCGGGCGAGAGCCAAGAGGAAGTCCCCAGCCGCGAATCTTACCGACCCTTCGGGCACCCTCGAATCGTGGTGCGAAACGACGATCGGCAACAAGCTGATCTAGAAGTTCTCGCATCCGAATATTCCGCTTCTTTAGCACCGAACTTGGCATTCCCAGTCCAACGTTGGCTCCACCGTCGGGGAGTGGAAAGATCCAGAAATAACCCGGAATCACCGTATCAACGAAGTGAATCTCAAGATAATTCCCCTCATTGAACCCGGTAACTCCCTCGTAATACGCCCGAATGGCTCCGACATAGTGCTTCTTGTCCAATTGGTCGATCCCCAGTCCGCGGGCCACAGCGGAGTATGCACCGTCCGCGCCCACCACCAGAGGCGCTCTGACGTCCACCTGTTTACCGTCCGGTCTGGCAACCGTCACACCGGCCACCGCGTCGCCGGTCCACAATAGACCTCTGGCCTCACTTCCCTGCCAGATTTCGACGCCGGCATCCTCGGCCGCCCGGAACACCAGGTCATCGAAGCTTTGCCGCTTGCACACAAACGCGGGCGTGTCCCATTCTGGTGAAAAAGGAATCGAGATTTGATCCCCTGAGGGCGCACTGAACGTGATACCCCATGTCTGCAGCGCGTCGGCCTTCATCAGCTTCTTGGTCACACCGAGACGGCTCAGGATATCCAGGCTCTTTCCGCCTACTGCATCGCCGCAGACTTTGTCGCGCGGAAAGTACTCCTTGTCCACGAGCAGAACGTGCTGGCCGCTCTGTGCCATAAACGCTGCGGCGGAAGATCCACCGGGACCCGCACCTACTACTATCACATCGTACATTCGAACTCCGCCACGACAGGTAATCAGCGAGATAATGCCCGTTCAACGGGTCGTAGAGCGCTTGGTCCCGAAACCTGCGTGAATTTACCAAAACCACGGGTTTCGCGAACGGGCCGATGAGTCTGTATACAGCCGATCTGTTGCCGACACCACGAGAGACGAGAATGTCAATCACGTGGTTGAGACGATTGGTCGCCCGGTCTTGTGGACGCTACCAACGGGAGGCACATTGCCGATTCAGCGAGTACACCGGGACTTGCACTTCGACGTACAAGGCGAGACCATACTTCATCGCTGCCGGCACAGTCCATGCGCTGCACGGAAGATGCACAGACACTGATCCTCGCCCCCCTCGGACGTCTTCCATCTGCGGTCTCGACGCCGCACCGCCCGCTTGATCTTCTGCTGAAACACGAAATCGTCCGGCAACAATTCAGTTCATGATATCGCCGGGGCGCCTCGAAAAAACGCGGGGCAAAAAGTAAGGGCAAGCGACCCGTATCGCACCGCTACAACCTCCTACCGCTGCTGCCTTCCGGCCCTGACGGAGTTCAGAGGGAGCTGGTCGTACGGGACTTGCCCTCGCCGGTCACTACGGGAGGGTGAGTCGATGGTTCCGGCGCCAATTTTGAAGAATGTCCAGAACCGGGATGCACGTGCCATCGACAATTCGGCGATCGCCGCACCGTCAACTCCCGTCGAAAAACCGGAAGTTGATTCTCTCCCGGTTGGCGCTCGAAACCATCAGCTTCCCTTTCGGAAGATGTACCTCCTTCTGATCCCGACCCATGTACAGATTGTACGCCAGTGAGTTGTTTCCCGATGTCCACTTTACAACTACCGAGTACACCTGCTCGCTCACCATGCCGGCGTAGACAACCGTGATATTTCCGAAGAAGATGGTCCTCACCTTGGCCGCCTGTCCAACCAGCAGGCTGTAGTCTTTCGCTTCACTCATCGGCTAATCTCCGTGTGCTTCATAGTAGTCTATGCGACATCCACAGCCGTCCCACATTCTTTCGTACTGTTCGAGACGGCGCTGCAAGAACAGATCGAGCTCTTGCCGGTCTGCGAACTTCCGGACCGTGTACTCATTCGCTTTCGGCTGTTCCACGGCCAGGATCAGATCCCTCCACTTCGCAGCCAGCAGACTGCCCTCGCCCAGCGTGCCATGACGCTCGAGAATGTCGAGTTCTTGCGACAGCTCTGCCATCTCCTCCGGCATGATCACCAGGAACCTTTCCGTTTCCAGGCGTCGGGCAATATTGTCAGTCTTTCGTTCCACTGTCTGATTCAAGATTCTTCTTGCCTCAGGATTTTACTATTCACTACCTATCCGATTCCGATTGCGTCGATGTCAATGGCGATTCGATAGCCGGGTGGAATCGAACCGTACTTCGCGTTCGTAGCCCGCATAGCCGGCTGTAACTCAGGAACACGTTGTCGGTGCGGGGCACGCACAACGGTCTGATATCGAAAACGCCGCTTGACACGGGGGATGAAGGCGGGATGGGGACCATGAATGCGGACGTCGAGGTGCTGCTGCCTCAGCAGTTCGGTCCACTCCGTACCCAGTCCGCGCGTGGCTCCATCTTCCGGCCCGTTGAATTCGACAACAGCGACCTGCCCGAAAGGCGGATATCCAAGTTCCTTGCGTCCCCTCATCGCATACTCGGCAAAACCTTCGTAATCGTGACTGGTGGCAAAACCGAGCGCCGAATTGTCGGGGTTTCTGGTCTGGAGATAGACTTCCCCCGGCATGTCTGCCCGGCCCGCCCGGCCCGCGACCTGTGTCAGCAACTGAAACGTACGCTCCTCCGAACGGAAATCGGGCAGCAGTAGCTCGGTGTCTGCGTTAATGACGCCGACGAGCGTGACGCGCGCGAAGTCAAGCCCTTTCGCAACCATTTGCGTACCGAGCAGCACGTCGGCCTCGCCATTTCCGAATCGCGACAGGATGTCGTGGTGAGAATGCTTGCGGCCGGTGGTGTCGAGATCCATCCGTAGTATGCGCATCGACGGAAAGGTCGCGACCAGTTCCTCCTCAACTCGCTGCGTCCCCGCACCAAGTCTCTGCAGGCCGGCTGCACCACACGACGGGCAAACGGATTCGGGCCGCTGCGTCCTGCCGCAGTAGTGACAGCGTAGACGCCGGATCGATTTGTGGTACGTAAAGGTCACCGAGCAGTCCGGGCACATCGGTGAGTACCCGCAGGTGTCGCACACCAGGACGGGTGCGTAGCCCCGTCTGTTCTGCAACAGTATCACTTGTTCCTGCCGATCGAGCCGGGATGCAATGGCCTCCTTCAGCGTAGTAGAAATCGTTCCTTCGAGACGGTGCTTCTTGCGCTCAAGGACCAGATCTACGATTTGCACGGTGGGCAGTACGGCGGGGGTCGAATCCTTCACCGGGACCCTGTCGGGCATCGACAACATCCGGTACTTCCCGTGTTGCGCATTGGAGTAGCTTTCGAGACTCGGTGTTGCCGAGCCGAGGACACAGGTCGCTCCTTCGAGAAAGGCGCGCATCACCGCTACATCGCGGGCGTGGTATCGGGGCGATGGATCCTGTTGCTTGTACGATTGCTCGTGTTCCTCGTCGACCACAATCAGACCCAGATTCTCGACGGGTGCAAATACGGCGGACCGGGGGCCGATCACCACGCGATGCCGTCCCTCACGAAGATTCCGCCATGCGTCGAAGCGCTCGCCCATGCTCATTCGGGAATGCAGCACGGACACGGCGTCTCCGAAGCGGGCTCGATATCTCCGGACCATCTGCGGCGTGAGTGCGATTTCCGGCACGAGGATAATGCCCGAGCGACCTGCGTCAATCGCCGTTCCAAGCGCCGCCAGGTACACCTCCGTCTTTCCGCTGCCCGTCACGCCGCGCAACAGAAACGCCTTGAATCCTGCCGAGTCTATCGACTGCTGAATCTCTCCCAACGCTGCGGCTTGTGACGGATGAAGCTCTGGTCCGCCCGACATCGCGGGAGCAGGCTCATCGGGAAAGTGCGTCCGCAGCTCCTCTCTTGAAACGATGTTCACGAGACGCTTCTTCTCGAGCGAAGTGACGGTGGCTGAGGATGACTTCGAGACCTCAAGCAGTTCGCTGAGCGACACTTCCTCGTCTCCATCCACGAAGCGATCGAGCAACACCGACATCACGGCACGCTGTTTGGCTCCGCGAAGTTCGAGCATCGCTTCGCGCGCGGCATCAGGATGTCGGACCTCGGGTGCCAGTTGTACGAACCTGACGAGCTTTGCCCGCGCGCGTGGACCGCGAAGGCGGCTGTCAAGCCGGACAATGTCGTCCCGCTCTAGTCGCCTGAGTCGCGCCGTTGACATAGCCGGGAATCGCCGGCGAACTGACGTTACAGGCACCTCGCCGCGGCCGGTGAGATAGTCCACAAGCCCCGCCGCGTCACCGACCACATGAATCTCCTCTGCAGGTCGGTCCGTGAGCTGTACGACCGTTTCCGACTGGATCTCGATGCCCGGCGGAAGGGCAGCGCGCATCGCTTCGCCGGGACCGCACACATAGTATTCCGCCACCCACTCTGTCACCTTCAGCAGGCCGTCAGTCATCGCCGGATAAGCGTCGGGGAGGTCCAGAATCGATTTAAGCGCGATCTTTTTCGCTTCGGGGTCGGGTTCGTCCGACATCGCCACGACGACGCCCGTCATCGTCCTTGATCCGAACGGCACGACTACGCGGTAGCCCAGTCCGATTTCGTCCGTCCACTCTGCAGGAACGGAGTAGCTGAAGGTCGACTCAATGGGAAGCGGTAGTGCGACTTCGACAATCAAAAGGGTCGCTGGATCTAAGGGGTCGACTACGCCTCAATGTGCAGCGCTTCGCGGAGTCGACGGATGTTCTTTTCTATCTGGTGGTCGCCGCGAAAGACGGCGCTGCCCGCGACGACAACGTCCGCACCTGCGCCTGCTACTTCGCGAATATTCGATACGTTAACGCCCCCGTCAACCTCCAGATACGCATCGGACATCACGTCATCCAGCATCTGCCGGATGCGACGAATCTTGTCCGTGCTGGACGGTATGTACGCCTGGCCTCCAAACCCGGGATTGACCGACATGACCAGCACCAGATCAACGTCTGCAATGATCTCTTCCAGGCTCGATATCGGCGTCGACGGATTCAGCGTTACACCGGCTGCAACGCCCGCCTCACGGATCTGCTGGACCGTCCTGTGAAGGTGTGGACAGGTCTCGACGTGCACGGTGACGATGTCGGCACCGGCGTCGACAAACGCATCGACATACCGCTCCGGCTCCTCGATCATCAGGTGAACATCCAGCAGCGCTCCGGTATCATTGCAGAGGGTTCGCAATGCGCGTACGACCAGTGGCCCAATCGTAATATTGGGCACGAAATGCCCATCCATGACATCGATGTGCAGCCAGTCCGCACCGGCCGCGATGGCCTGCCGGCACTGGTCTTCCAGATTCCCGAAATCGGCCGCGAGAATCGAGGGGGCCAGTTTGATCATCTTCCAAACGTCCAGCAAAATGAAAAAGGGCGCCTCGGTGGAGACGCCCTCAATCTAAGAACGCGGCCGCCGCCACACACTAGAATATCGCCATGATCACGGCGATGATCATCACGTTAACAAGCGCGAGTGGAAGAAGGACCTTCCAGCCAAGCGTCATCAACTGATTGTACTTGAACCGCGGCAACGTCCACCGGACCCAGATGAACAGGAAGGCAAAGAATCCCGCCTTTGCGATCAGGAAAAGGACCTGCAATACAGTGAGGAGCCACCCGAGCCCGCCATCGTAGAACGCCTGCGAATACAGATACTCGAACGGAAGCAGGTATCCTCCGAAAAACAGTGTGACAATCACGAACGACGCCACGAAGAAGTTTACATACTCGGCCAGAAAGAACATGCCGAACTTCATTCCGCTGTATTCCGTGTGATAGCCGCCAACGAGCTCCTGCTCCGCTTCCGGCAAGTCGAAGGGCGTCCGGTTCGTTTCGGCAAAAGCCGTCACGATGAATATGATCGCGCCCACCGGGTTTCTGAATACGTTCCAAACCAGGGCCTGGTCTTCGACGATCTCGACAAGACTGAGGCTCGCGGCCATCAAAATCACCGAAACCACAGCAAGCCCCATCGACAGTTCATATGAGATCATCTGGGCTGATGAGCGCAGGCCTCCCAGCAGCGAGTACTTGGAGTTGGAGCTCCAGCCCGCCAGCGTGATACCGTAGACGCTGATCGACGTAAGTGCCAGCAGGGCGAGGACGCTCACGTCAAAGTCTGCGACCACGATGCCGCGCGCGACAGGAATCAGCGCGGTCGCCGACATGGCGATCGTGACCATCAGGAGCGGTGCGAGGGAGTGCACGAACGAGTTGGCCGCTGACGGCCGAATGTCTTCCTTCAGAATGAGCTTCAGCACATCTGCAAACGGCTGCAAAAATCCGAATGGTCCGACGCGATTCGGGCCCGGCCGATTCTGTATCACGCCCGACACTTTCCGCTCGGCGTACACCAGTACGGATGCCGAGACCAGAAAGAAATTGATCAACAGGAAGGCAACCGCCGCCGTCCAGTACAGGGGTAAATCCATCGTTAGACCTTAATGCCTCCGTTGCTCATACTGCAGCCCCCACTTCCGACAGGTGAACGCCGAGCAGACCCATTGCGTCGTACGTCGCTCCGTCGAAGGCGGCGATACTTCCAGACACCTCGTCCATGATCTGCATCGGACCTTTGTAGGTCATCTCGAATCCGAGTCGTTCCGCAACTTCCGGCAGCGACAGCCATCCCGGCCGACAGTCCACGAGGTTTTCCTCGGTGTGCCACCGATCAAAAGGTGTTCCATGCCGGTCGGCGCGGCTCTGACCCATTTCCATTGCGAGCGTCCGATTGATACCTCGGATGGCCTTGGCCGGCCGAACGCGCTGGGCGTGTCCATCCGCATTGACGAACGTGCCCACCGTCTCTACGATGGTAGCCGCCGGCAGCGTAACGTCCGCGTGCGACAACGTCCGATTTGTCGTGTTAAAGTGGTGCAGGATAACAGATAAAGCTTCCAGCGCCTCAGCATCAATCAGCCCCGCGGCCACGGGATCGTCCTGCAGCACATACACCAGCTTGATCTCCCCGGCGGCGATCCGTGACTTCACCAGGACAGGATCTGCCGCTTGCATCCCAAGACGCTCGCAGCCCTGTGTGTTAGGGGTGCGGTCGTCGGTCCTCAGCCATCCGTCGCCCACACCTGGCATGACACGCGGCATGAACTGCGGTGTCGCGGCACCGAGTGCAGCCGCGAGTTTGACCAACAGATAATTGTCTTCGACCGGCGCATACGGAGATCCAAGGAACAGTACTTCCTCCGGTTGAACGCCCTTGATAAGACGGGCAGCCTCATTGCACGCGGTTTCCCAGGAGGCGGATTCGCCCCTCACCGTAGGACCGCCCGGACGGTCTTTGTTGAACCGCTCGTAGTCCAGTCGATCTTCGTCCGCCAGCCAGTACGCGTTGACCGCCATATTTTGCCGCGGCGTAACCTTCATGATGAGGTTGTCCTTCACCCAGTAGTCGCAGTTCGACCCCTTGGCATTGGTCGTGGTGATTGACGGCGTCTTGCTCATCTCCCAGATTCGCGACTTGAAGCGGAAGTCGATCGAGGTGAGCGCACCCACCGGGCAAATGTCGATGACGTTCATCGAATACGGTTCGTCGAAGTCTGTCCCCGGCGGCGTCATCGGGTAGTTCTTGACCCCGCGGCCGATGATCGTGAGCTGGTGGCTCATCGATATCTCATCCGTGAAGCGCACACAGCGCGTGCAGTTGATGCAGCGCTCTCCGTCCAGCATCACGCGGGGACCGAGGCGAACGTGCTTCGGCTTGTGGACTTTGGTGAACTCGAATCGGGAGCCCTCCGGTCCGTACTTGTACGCCTGAATCTGCAGCGGGCAGTGTCCCGCCTGGTCACAGATCGGACAATCGAGCGGGTGATTGATCAGCAACAGCTCCAGGTTGTCCTTCTGAGCCTGAGCGACTTCGTCGCTGCTCCGATGCGTGTGGATGACCATACCGTCCGTAACATCCATCGAGCAGCTCGTCATGAGCTTCGGAAAGTACTGGATGACGGGGTTGCCGTCGTCGTCGAGACGAGGCTTCCTGGTTTCACGATCCACGGCGGGCGTTCCGGCCTTGATCAGGCACTGCCGGCAGTTCGCCGGGGCCGACATGGCAGGATGATAGCAGAAGTGCGGCAGCTCGTGATCCTTGTCGAGACACAGCTGAAGCGCCTTCGGCCGCCCTTCAAACTCGTAAACCTGATTATCTATTGTGACCTTCGGCATACTTCCTTCTGGCTTCCATCTCTTGGAAACGTCATTGCGACTCGGCGACCGCAAGTTGTCCGACATCGGCCGGTGCGGATTCAGGGTCGGGCTTGCATCGGGCTTCGAACTCACCACGAAAACGCGTGATCGTGTGTCGAACGGGCCATGCCGCGGCATCCGCCAGGGCACATACCGTTCGTCCTTCCATCTGCGAACAGACATCGATCAGAAGATCCAGATCGCGTACACGTCCCTCGCCCGCTTCGATCCGGCTGACGAGGCTTTCCAGCCAGCCCGTTCCTTCGCGGCACGGCGTACACTGTCCGCAGCTCTCGTGATGATAAAAGTGAGTGACACGCCGGAGCCACGCCACCATGTCGGTATCCTCATCCAGGACAAGCAGGCCCGCCGTCCCCATCATTGATCCTGCCTCGCGGAGCGACTCGACGTCCATCGTGACACCGTCGATCATGTCCGCGCGGAGGGGCGGCGTCGAACTTCCACCCGGAATGACGGCCTTCAACTTCTTGCCGTTGCGCATCCCTCCCGCCGCCTTGTAGATGAGATCGGAAATCAGCATCCCGGACGGATACTCGTAGACACCCGGCCTCACAACGTGTCCCGAGATGCCATACAGCACCGGCCCCGGGTGTTTCTCCGAGCCGATTGATCCGAACCACTTTGCTCCACGGTCGATGATCAGGGGTACGCAGGCCAGCGTCTCCACGTTGTTGATCGTCGTGGGCCGACCAAAAACTCCGTACTGGGCCGGAAAGGGAGGCTTGCTGCGCGGGTAGGCGCGCTTGCCCTCGAGCGACTCCATCAAGCTGGTTTCTTCGCCGCAGATGTAGGCGCCCGCACCCTTGTGGATGACGATGTCTGCAGAGAAATCCGACCCGAGAATATTCTTGCCGACGTAACCCTTCTGATAGGCTTTGGCAAGCTCGCGCTCCATGTGCGTTATCCAGTCCGCATACTCGCCGCGGACATAGAGGTACGCCGTATCGATCGACATGGCGTAGCACGCAATCAACATACCCTCGAACACGAGGTGCGGATTGTATTCCATGAGCTGCCGGTCCTTGAACGTACCGGGCTCGCTTTCGTCGGCATTGCAGCACAGGTAACGGCGACCACCGTCCGCCGCCGGCATGAAACTCCACTTCAGGCCCGCAACGAAGCTTGCACCGCCACGACCCTTGAGCTGGCTGGCTTTCACCTCGTTCGTTACGGACGTCGGATCCCACTTCTCCAGCGTCACAACATCACGAAGCGAATTGTACCCACCCTCCTTCTCGTAAACCTCCAGTTTGTGGAGATCCTTGACAGGTGGCAGCAGGACACGCTTGTATTCGCGCCAGTTGCCGGCTTTCGATATTCCCGCCTTCGCTTCCATGCGCCAATTGGTCCGTTATCGTTATTCGAGCGTGCGTGCTACCGGTGGCGTTCGATAGGTATCTGTGTGTCCGGCGTCCGTGCGACGGTTGCCACCCATTTCATCCTCGTCCTGCGGAAGAGTGACGGAAACGAACTCGGGCAATTTGCCTTCGCGCAGTCCCGATATCAGGCCATCCAGTTTCTCTTCGGTCAGATGATGCGCGTACGTGCCGTTTGTCACCTGCAGCATCGGCGCCGACCCGCAGGCTCCGAGGCACTCGGCTTCCTGGATGGTGAACAATCCGTCATCCGTCGTCTGGCCCTTCTTGATTCCGAGCTTTTCTTCGAGGTAGTGCAGCATGTCGTAGCCGCCGCAAACCTGACAGGAATAACACGTGCAAACGTCAAGCACGTACTTCCCTTTCTTTTCCTTGAAATACTGGGTGTAGAACGTCGCGACACCGTACGCCTGAGCGTACGCGATCCCGAGCTCGTCCGCGACAAGCCGTATCACCTCGGGGGGCAGAAAGCCGAATTTCTCCTGAGCCAGCCAGAGAGCCCTCATGACAGCTCCCTCCGGCTCCTGATATTGCTCCTTGTACGCGGCAATGGTCTTCTTTTCCGCCGTCGTAAATACGAGCTCGGCGGAAGAAAAAACGGGCTCCGGATACCGATCCAGCAGCTCCACCACCTCTGTCTTTCGCGTCTTGGGCATCCGTCTTGTGCTGATTACTTGTCTGCTTCTCCCATCACGGGATCTACCGTTCCGATGAGCATCACCATGTCGCTCATCCCAACGCCTTCGAGCATGAATTCCAGTCCCTGCAGGTTGGCACCACTGGGAGCATTGATACGCACCCGCCATGGTTTGCCTGTACCATCCGACTGAAGATAGAATCCCAGTTCACCCTTTGGCGCTTCCACGGCATGGTAACACTCGGCTCCCTTCGGCGGACAAACCCCGGTTTCCGTGTACATGAAGTCGTGTATCATGCCCTCCATGGAGTAATACACTTCATCCTTGGAGGCATACGTCTGCTTTGCGTTGTCGACGCGGATAGGTCCCGCCGGCAAACGATCCAGGCACTGCTCGATAATCTTGAGGCTCTCCTTCATCTCGTCGAACCGCACGAAATATCGGGCCAGGCAGTCGCCTTCAGTCCGAATCGGGATGTTGAAATCGACCTCCTCGTACTTGAGGTACGGCTCGAACCGACGAATGTCGTAAGGAATGCCTGATCCCCGAACACATGGGCCGGTCATTCCGAGCGCAATGGCCTCGTCGGCGCTCAGAACTCCGACTCCGTCATTGCGGTCGATCCAGATTCGGTTTCGGTTCAGGAGTTTGTCCCATCCCTGCATGGCTGCCGGAAACTCCTCGATGAACTTCCTGATCAGGGCGAGCCCGGTGTCCGTCACGTCCCACGTGAGTCCACCGATGCGACTGTGTGAGACGGTGAAACGGGCCCCGGCGACTTCATCAAATATCTTGTAGAGGTCTTCGCGCGACTGGAAGGTCCACAGGAAGACCGACAGCGCGCCGGCGTCCATGAGTGCTACGCCCATCCACAGAAGGTGATTGGAGATGCGGGCAAGTTCCACCATCATCATCCGGATCCACTGGGCGCGCTCCGGCGCCTCAATCCCGGCCAGCTTCTCGACGGCCAGACACCATGCGACGTTGTTCGAGTACGGCGCGATGTAGTCCATGCGGTCCGTGTACGGCATGAACTCCTGGTACGTCTTGGATTCGGCAAGCTTCTCGATGCCGCGGTGCAGATAACCAATGTCGAGCACGCACTTCTCGATGAGCTCGCCGTCGAGCTTGACGGCACATCGGAGGACCCCGTGTGTCGCGGGGTGCTGCGGACCAATGTTCAACACCATCTGGTTGTCGAGAGGATCCTCGGCGCGCTCCTGCACATCGTCAGGATGATGCATCTGCTCCAGCCACGCATGTTTGCTTTCGAGGCGCTTGTACAATGCCTCGTTGTGCTTCGGCCAGAAGCTGAAGTAATCGGCTCCTTCTATACCCGACAGGATGCTGTTGCTCATGAAGATCGCTCCAGGATCTCGAAACCGTGGTTAGTCCTCTTCGGCTGTGCTGGATTCCGGCTCCTCGTAACTCTTGACAGGCCGGCGTCCATGCGCTGCAGAAAACGGGTCGTAATTGAGTTCACCCTCGGGAGTCTGCGGCGGCAGCGGCAATGAACCGGGAATGCCTAGCAGCGGAAACTCCTTGCGCTGGGGATGATACTCGAAATCCTCAGGCAAGAACATCCGGCGAAGATCCGGATGGCCATCGAAACGAATGCCCAGCATATCCCAGCATTCGCGCTCGGTCCAGGTGGCGGCACGGAATACTTCAGTCAGCGTCGGCACGACGGGCTCGTCCTCTTCCACTCGCACTTTGAGGCGGATTCTCTTCTGTGCTTCAATCGCGACAAGACTGTAGAGCACCTCGAATCTTTCGACCTCGGTGAACCGATCTATTCCGCCGAGATCGACGAGGTACGTAAACCCGTGCTCATCCTTCAGGAAGCGACACACGTCTACGATCCGGTCGGTCGATACTCGAACCGTGTGTTCGCCCGCGTACAGACTGACCTCTAGGACGTCATCACCAAATTCGGCTACGAGCGCCTTCACCACGTCAGGAACGAACGTCGTCCTCTTCGCGTGGGGGTTCTCCGGGGCGTCGCCGGATGGCGGATCGACCGGCGTGAACTGAAAGCTGAGAGTCTTGTGCTGATCCATTCGGCGTCAAGTCTGAGTCGGCCTGGCGGTCACACCGGCGGTTGTCGTCAATTGGCCTGCCGGTATGATCGTGCCCCTCTGATGATCCTGATCGATGGTGTATTCGTTGCGGATCTTCTCCTGGATATCCATGAGTGCGTGGATGAGCGCTTCGGGTCGCGGCGGGCAGCCAGAAATATATACGTCGACCGGGAGGAAATTATCGATGCCCTGAACAACACCGTAGCATCTGTGCATCCCTCCGCTTGACGCGCACGCACCCATGGCGATGCACCATTTCGGATCGGCCATCTGGTCCCAGATACGACGGATGACATGTGCCATCTTGTAGCTGCACCAGCCCGCGACGATCATCAGGTCTGCCTGACGCGGGGAGAACCGCATCGCCTCGCTGCCGAATCGGGCCACGTCGTACTTCGGGGCAGCGAACGCCATCATCTCGATCGCGCAGCAGGCCAGGCCCATGGGCATCGGCATCAGCGAATTCGACCGGGCCCAGTTGACCACCGCATCAACGCGCGTGGTAAGGAAGCCTTCTCCGAGTTCTTCAGGTGCCATATCAATCGATTCTTAGGAGGTGTTCTTGCAGGCCGTCGTAACAGCGACGGTGTCTGTGGGTTTCAATTCGTCGTTGATGTCTGCAATCCGCTCCGGATACTTGGACAGGAATGAACAATCAGCCGATACGATCCTCCCGCTGATGCCGCAGATCTTCAAAATCGAGTCCGCCCTTTTTGATGTCGTAGAGCAGGCCGATTCCGAGGATGATGATAAACAGGAAAACGACTGCGAGGACGCCCGGCGCCTCCCCTGCTTCAATGAACTCGGTGAAGCTGACAGCCCACGGATACAGGAACACAACTTCCACGTCGAACACGATGAATATCATCGCCACCAGATAGAACTTGACGGAGTAGCGATCGCGTGCCGTACCGATGGAATCCATCCCGCTTTCGTAGGCGCGCAACTTCGTGAAGTTGGGTCGGTTCGGGCCGAAGATCTCCGCCGCCTTGAAAAGCATGAGCGCGAGCCCGGCTGCCAGAGCGATCGCGATGAAGAGGGGTAAGAACTCAGTCAGCATGCATCTACCGGAGAATCGGCGTCAACGGCGTGTTCAGCTATGAATCAGGCGGAATCGAGCGTCGCAAAATATCCCTGTCAAGCTACCCAATCGGCCCCACGCAATCAACGCGAGAACCGTTGAATATTGAATGTATTGCGGGATGGGCGACCATAGAAAAGGCCCCCGCAGTCTGATCCACGGGGGCCTTCGTTCCAGGATGTTGGTCCCTATTTGATGGTGTACGTCAAGCGCGCCATCGCCATACGACCGAGCTTCGGTGCGCCGATGAACTCGCGGTGCGAATTATCGAGCACGTTATTGACGGAAACGTCGAGGCGAAGTCCGTCTAGCTGGTTGCGGAAGACATACCCTGCGCCGACATCCATCAGCAGGTATGACTCCACGCAATCATCTGGCAGATCGGGCGCGATCCGGCAATTCAGGCCAACATACGGTCCGGACTGGATCGGCATGTCATCGGTAAAGCGGCCAGCGATGTTGAAGTAGAAACCGCTGGGCGAGTTGTACTGGCCGCCAAGGCGTCCTTTTAGTTTGGCCGCATTAAGTGCCACCGACAGACTCGAACCCTCTTCGCCCACTTCACCGGCGTCAAAGTAGTCGTCGCTTACGATCGAGGCATTGCCGAAGAACGACAAGGCACGAGAAGCCTGTAGCTCGAAACCAGCGTCGAGACCGTAGTAGTCTATCTCACCAAAGTTACGATAGCTCAACACCAGCTCGGGCGTACTACCTGCTCCGGCGAGATTGTCGGCCGGCTCGACGATGCCGACCGTGCTTGGAAGATCATCCTCTGCAAATCCAACCACAAGCGCCGCGGCCTGCGACGGAGTCACTCCGAAGAGTCCAAGAGTTCCTGCGAGAACAGCATTGTCAGCGATACCGGCGGCCAGTGCGGATTCGAGGTTCGCGGACAGTGTTGGAACCACGACCAGCGGTGTCTCCATCAGCAACGGTCCGACGAAGTTCTTCCGCTTCGAATAGTATCCATCAAGATTAATCACGAGCCCCTCACCCACGCTCTCAAACACGCCGGTGTACCCGAGCTCCACCGTCGTTGTGGTCGTCTTGTCGAGTGGTGCGATGTCCGTCAAGTCTGCTACGAATCCCAGTTCACCTGTTGACGGGTTCAGAATGCCCAGAAGACCCGGTGAAAATCCGGATACCGTCGTGTTCGCCGGACTCAACAAACCGACCAGCGCCGCAGTTGTCGCAGCGTCGAGCGGCACGCCGAGCGCCCCTCCGATTTGCTGCGCCAGGACGTCATCCGGAATGGCGTCGAGGCCCGCGTGTACCAGTGCATAGATCTCACCGAGGTCGGCACCCTGGGGGCGATCCTCGCCAAGGGACGTCGGCAGAAGACTGGTCGCCACAAGGTTGGTTGGCGCAAAGGAGTAGTCGGGATTTCGTCTCCATTCATGTCCAAACGCCGAGCCCATACCCCTCACCAGAATGTCGGTACCCGGAAGCTGTCCCGCACGAATGTCCAGGAAGTTCGAGTTCGTTCCAGGCGCTGAGAATGCAATATTGAAGGAGGTACGCAGCGTATGCGCCTTTGGCCGATTGCGCGGTCCGAAGTGTATAGCGGCGGCAGCCCTTGGGGATATCTGGAAGTCCTCCGTAATCGAATCGTAGTCGCCGCGAACGGCACCCGTCAGCGACACTCGTGGATGCGCTTCGACCTGCCCCTGCACGTAGACGCCGAATTCATCCGTGTTATCGTTGTCCTCGTTCCGCCCATTGATGTCACCTTGAGTGTCCGGCCGTGTGAGCTGGATGTCCACTCCACCGACCACCGAGTGCTTTCCGAATGTCCGGTCGTACTGAGACTGGAAATTCATCAGCAGGCTCTTGTCCCTGACGTTCTGCAGCGTCTGGTAGACGAATGAATCACCGGTATCATTCTTGTTGAAGTAAGCCTGCGCAAAAAAGCCGTCAACCCCTGGCCGACGCGTCTTGAAACGCAGCTGTCCGTAGGAGTATCCAAAACCCTTGGCCTGCAACGTTCCGATCCCCGACAATACGGTCGCGTCCAGCTTAGAGTAGCCTCCCGTCGCGATCAAATCCGTGTTCGCACTGAGCTTGTAGGCAAGTGTGGCATTAGCGTTGAGTTTCTCGTAGTCGGAGTTCCGGGCGCCGCCGGCTGCAACGCAAGCTGCCGCCTCGCTTTCTGGAGTGGTATCGTCTTCGAGCGGATCGCACTCCTGCACGGCAAAGATCTCGTCTGCGGCATCATTCAAATCGAGTTCCCAGTCGGATGCCTGCCCGTACATACCGGTGACCTTGAACGCGAATCGATCGCTCACCCTTGTTGCGTGCCGGATTTCAGTTCCGAAGTACGACCGCTCGCCACCGCTAAATGAAATCGTGGTGCCAGGGTGAGTGAACGGATCTTTCGTAAAGAAATGAATCACGCCTGCATCGACACCCGCACCGTACAGCGCCGACGCCGGCCCGCGAACCACCTCGATTCGATCCACATCCAGAGTCTGCGCAGGAGTGATACTGAAGATGTTTACGCCGAGCGACGGTACGGCCGACTGCCGGTAATCCGTAAGCACATACGCAGTCGTGGAGAAGGCGTTGTTGAAGCCCCGCAACACCGTCTCGCATCGATCCACTCCCGTGCACTGGATATCAACGCCCGTCTTCTTGCGAAGAATCATGGACGAGTTCGTCGACAGGTTTGTCAGGATCTCCTGCGTACCCACCGTCTCCATGGGCATCGGGAAGTCCTCACGCTTCTGCGTGACGCCACCGACGACCGTGATCTCACCTCCAACGTCCAGGACTGACTCATCGAGTCGCGCATCCAGCACCAGCGTCTGCCCCGCGGCAAGCGTCACAGGCACTCTGTACGTGATGTAGCCGATCAGACTGAATTCGATTGAATACGTGCCGGGTTCGATACCCGTGATGCGATACGTTCCATCGACGGCGCTGGCCTGCGCACCGGTCGCCGTCCCGCCAAGAATGATATTAGCGGGGAGACCTCCGCCATCCGTCGCATCCACGACGGTTCCGCTGATTTCGGCTCGTTGACCAAGCGACATGTCAGCCGAAGCGCCGACAAGAACGAATAATGCAATCAGCAGCTTTGTGGCAACCTTCATGTTGACCCTCACTGTTTGATGAGATGACCCCGGAAGCGCTTCGCGGAAGCACACGATCCATGAGTCGGGCGAAAGATTGGATGGCGAGCGATATCGATTATCGATCTGGCCGACCGGAAGACGTCGGTTGAACCTTCAGTTCAGGGACTGGATGAGACAATTTTACCGCTTTTCTGTCGTACAGACAACTCTGCCCGCCGCCGGCGAGCATTGCAGGGCTCCCTAGACGAGCCCTACGCGGTCAAAAATGGCGTCGACGTTGCGCAGATGATACTCCGCGTCAAAGGCATTTTTCACCTCGTCGGGGCCGATGATGGCGCCAACGCGTCCATCTTCTTCGACAATATCCCGGAAAGACCGCTTTTCTTCCCACGCACGCATCGCGAGGGGCTGCACCAGATCATATGCAGCTTCTCTGCTCGATCCGGCATCGATCAGTTTGATGAGAAGCCGCTGGCTGTTGAAGAGGCCGAACGTTCGTTCCATGTTCTCGCGCATGGTCGCGGGATAGACGACCAGGCGTTCCATGATCGTCGCAAATCGCTGAAGCGCATAGTCCAGAACCGTCGACGCATCGGGAATGATGACTCGTTCCACCGAGGAATGCGAAATGTCGCGCTCGTGCCACAGGGCGACGTTCTCGTAAGCAGCCACCATGTAGCCACGAAGGAGTCGCGCACAACCCGTGATATTTTCCGAGCCAATAGGGTTGCGCTTGTGAGGCATAGCCGACGAACCTTTCTGGCCTTTTCGAAACGCCTCTTCGACCTCCCGGACTTCGCTCTTCTGAAGTCCGCGCACTTCGATGGCCATCTTCTCGAGAGTGGCTCCGACAAGAGCGAGCACGGCCATATAGTGCGCGTGGCGGTCGCGCTGAAGCACCTGTGTTGAGATCGCAGCCGGCTCGAGGCCAAGTCTTTCGCAGGTGATTCGTTCGACTTCAACCGGGATGTGTGCGAACGTGCCGACGGCCCCCGACAGCTTGCCCACGCGGACTCCTTCTGCGGCTGCATGGAAGCGATCACGATTACGGCGCATCTCCGAGTAATAGAGCGCGAGCTTGAGACCGAATGTTGTGGGCTCGGCGTGCACGCCGTGCGTCCGGCCCATCATCAGCGTGTACCGGTGTTCTTTTGCCCGGGCGCCGAGCACATCGATGAGCCGATCGATTCCAGCGAGAAGAATCTCATTCGCTTTCTTCAATCGCACGCTCCACGCCGTGTCGACGACGTCGGACGACGTGAGCCCGTAGTGCACCCATTTCTTTTCCTCTCCCAGCGATTCACTGACGGCCCGCGTAAACGCGACGACGTCGTGGCGCGTTGTCTCCTCGATCTCGTGGATCCGGTCCACGTCGAAACGCGCCTGCGCGTAAAGCACTTCCACATCCTTCTTCGGAATCACGCCCAGTTCCGACCAGGCGGCGCACGCGGCCAGCTCGACTTCAAGCCAGGCATCGAACTGTGCCTTCTCACTCCAGAGTGCCTTCATCTCCGGGCGTGAATACCGATCGATCATGGTCTGACTGCCAGGTTACAGTATGTGGCGAGGGGGATGGTCAAAGAATATCGCGCTTGTCGCGAAGATGTTTGTACAGCAGAGCTCGCGCACGGAAGATGTGCGCCTTGACCGTGCCGAGCGGTAGATCGAGTTCGCGCGCGATCTCTTCGTATGACTTCTCCTGCTGGTGCCGCATGACAATGACGCGGTGATATTTGGGCGGAAGAGCATCGATCGCCTCATGAAGAAGCTCTCTGCGCTGGTCTTCCACGATGTGGCGGTCGGGCCGGTAGGTCGTGTCCGGAAGTTCGAATGCTACTTCACCATCTTTGGCAGAGATGGGGCGATCGATCGACATGGTCGGCAGCTTTTTCTTCCGCAGATAGTCGATCGTATGATTCGTGGCAATCTTATACAGCCAGGTCGAGAACGCGTAGTCGGACGAATATGAGTTCAGCGCCGTGAATGCCTTGATGAAGCACTCCTGAACGAGGTCGTCGACTTCATTCTTGTCGCGAACCATCCGGCCCACATGCCGCTCAAGGGCAGGACGGTATTTCTCCAGCAGGGACTGGTACGCCGACTCGTCTCCCGTGAGAGCAAGCTCGACCAACTCGCGATCGCGCTCGCTGGATGCGGATTGCACTTGTGCCGGCTCGTCAGGCATCAAGAGAGACTATTCATTCGAACGACCAGGGCGA